>CAXNFA010000158.1:0-4933 GCA_964201105.1 Alphaproteobacteria bacterium
AGTTCGACCTCATCATCTTCGACAACTACAAGCAGCGCGGCATCCTGCTGCCATCCTATGTCGAGAACATCGCCAAATATGTGCAGAAAGGCGGCGCGTTGCTTGAGGCCGCCGGCACCGATTTCGCCTCGCCGCGCTCGCTGTTCCGCTCGCCCCTCGGCCGCGTGCTGCCGGCCGAGCCGACCGGTACGGTGCACGAGCAGGGCTTCAGGCCGAAGCTGACCGACGAGGGCCGCCGCCACCCGGTGACGTCCGACCTGTCGGGCGCCGGCGCGCCGGGTGCAGAGCCCACCTGGGGCCGCTGGTTCCGCCAGATCGACACCGACCGCATCGACGGCGTGTCACTGATGTCAGGCATCAACGAGCGGCCGCTGCTGGTGCTGAACCGGTCGGGCCAGGGCCGCGTCGCGCAGCTGCTGTCCGACCAGGGCTGGTTATGGGCGCGCGGCTATGAAGGCGGTGGTCCGCAGGCCGAGTTGCTGCGCCGCATCGCGCACTGGCTGATGAAGGAACCCGACCTCGAGGAAGAAGACCTGCGTGCCATCGCGCAGGGCGACCGCATCGAGATCATGCGCCGCAGCCTGAAGCCGAACGGCCCACCGGTGACCATCACGACGCCGTCGGGCGCCACCGAAAGCGTGCCGCTGGGCGAGACCGGCGGCGGGCGCCAGACGGCGGTGTTCCTCGCCGACGCGCCGGGACTTTACCGCCTGACCGATGGCCAGCATGTCCGCGTCGCCGCGGTGGGAGCAGTGAACCCGAAGGAATTCGCCGACGTGCGCGCGACGCCCGAGCTTGTCCGCCCGCTGGTGGGAGCCACCGGCGGCAAGCTCGCGTGGATTGCCGATGGCATCCCCGAAATCCGCCGCGTCACCGCCGGGCGCGGCACCGAGGGCCGCGACTGGATGGGCCTGCTCGCAAACGAATCCTATGTCGTCACCGGCGTCCGCCAGACCGCGCTGCTGCCGCCGCTTCTCGTGCTGCTGCTGGTGGTGGGCGGCCTGATGTGGGCCTGGCACCGCGAGGGCCGCCGCTGACGGACCGCAAGCTGCGTCTGCCGGACATAAAAAAAAGGCGGCCCATCGGCCGCCTTTTTTGTGCATGAAACCTGCCTCAGCGTGCCGAGGTGCGCGTGATCGACTTGATGGCGAGGGGCTGGCGGCCGGACATTTCGGCGATCTTGCGGTCCTGCGCCTCGATCGCGGTCTTGGCCGGTTCGTCGCCATCGAGACCGCCAAGTTCTGCGAGCGGCACACGGCGGTTCGACCGTTGCGAGCCGTCTTCATAGATCACATCGAACAGGGCGAAGTCGCCGACAACGGCGCCTTTCTTCTTCTTGCTCATGGAAAACTCCTGCGCGCGTTAGCCAATGGGTGCGCGCATATGCTCATAAAGGGCGGTTCGAACCAACCCCGGAATGGCGGAAACAGAAGGCGAGGTTTGGCCTTACGCCACGCCTTCACGCCAGGACGAGCGGCTGCGGCACTTCGGGCAGACCCGGTGGCCGGCCCATTCGCTCTGGAACGTGGTGCTGCACATGAGGCACTTGCGCGCCTTCTCGATGAAGACCGTGATGGGCTCCATGTCGATCTCGGCTTCCGGTGCCGGTTTCTTGCTGTGCTGATGCTGGGCCTTCATGACCGAACTCCAAACGCAATATCTGTGGGCCCGCCTGCCGGACACGGGCGCCTTGAACGAATACGGGATAAACCCCAAACATGGCGTTTCTGGGGGCAAATCTCGCGAAAAGGATCAGGACACAGGGACAAATGAGCGATTTGTCCCGGAATGATCCAGCCACGGGGCTGGCGGCAGGTCCATGCTGGATAAATAGGCAGCACGGGTTACGGAAACAAGCGCCCTGCCGTCGCAGGGCTTAACCTTTGTTTTCGCTCGGAAAACCGGATCAGGCTACCGCAGCCGACGCTGCGGCAGCCAGATTCGGGACTATTCGGCAGCAGCGCGGCGGGTGATGCCGATATGCTGCTTCTTGACCATGTCGGCGACCAGGAAGGCGAGTTCGAGCGCCTGCGAGGCGTTGAGGCGCGGGTCGCAATGCGTGTGGTAGCGGTCCTTGAGATCCTGTTCGGAAATCTCCTGCGCGCCACCCAGGCATTCGGTCACGTCCTGCCCGGTCATCTCGAAATGGACGCCGCCGGCATGGGTGCCTTCAGCCTCGTGGACGTCGAAGAAGCGGCGCATCTCGCTCAGCATGTGATCGACGCGGCGGGTCTTGTAGCCGGTCGACGCCTTGATCGTGTTGGCATGCATGGGATCGCACTCCCACACCACCGAGCGGCCTTCGCGCTTCACCGCGCGCAGCAGCGGCGCGAGGCGGCTTTCCACCTTCTCGTGGCCCATGCGGCAGATCACGGTCAGGCGGCCCGGGATGTTGTCGGGGTTCAGCGCGTCGATCAGCTTCAGCAGCTCGGCCGGCTCGATGCTCGGGCCTGCCTTGAAGGCGATCGGGTTGCCGATGCCGCGCATGTATTCGACATGGGCGCCGTCGAGCTGGCGCGTGCGGTCGCCGATCCACAGCATGTGGGCCGAGGTGCCGTACCATTCGCCGGTCGTCGAATCGATGCGCGTCATCGCCTGTTCATAGGGCAGCAGCAGCGCTTCGTGGCTGGTGTAGAAGTCGGTTTCGCGCAGCTGCGGCACCGTTTCCGCCGTCAGGCCGCAGGCTTCCATGAAGTCGAGCGTCTGGGTGATACGGTCGGCCAGCTCGCGATAGCGGTCGGCCTGCGGCGAGCCGGCGATGAAGCCGAGATTCCAGTTGTGCACGCGGCGCAGCGCCGAATAGCCACCATGCGCGAAGGCGCGGATGAGGTTCAGCGTCGAGGCCGACTGCGAATAGGCCTGCAGCATGCGGTTGGGATCAGGCACGCGCGCTTCGGCCGTGAACTCGATGCTGTTGACGTTGTCGCCGCGATAGCTCGGCAGCTCGACGCCGTCGATCACCTCGGTGCCCGCGCTGCGCGGCTTGGCGAACTGGCCGGCGATGCGGCCGACCTTCACCACCGGGCAGGCGCCGGCATAGGTGAGCACGACCGCCATCTGCAGCAGCACGCGGAAGGTGTCGCGGATGTTGTCGGGATGGAACTCCGCGAAGCTTTCCGCGCAGTCGCCGCCCTGCAGCAGGAAGGCCTTGCCTTCCGCCACGTCGGCGAGCTGCTTGCGCAGGTTGCGGCATTCGCCGGCAAAGACGAGCGGCGGATAGGAGCGCATCTTGTGCTCCACATCGGCCAGCGCCTTGGCATCGGGGTAAACCGGCTGCTGCTGGATCGGGAGGCCCCGCCAGCTATCGAGGGTCCATTTTTTTGGCATAACACAAGCCTGATCAGGGATTTGGGGCCTTATAAGCCCTCAATCCCGGTTTTTCCAGCCCGCCAAGCCGCGGGGCCACCTCAGAAATACGCTATCAGGCGACCCGCAGTGGCCAGCAACAGCCAGATGGCGATGGAAGCGAGCGCCTGCAACCGCCCGATCAGGGGCGGGCGGATGTCCCATTGCGGCAGCTCGCGCCACCACAGGCGGCGGAAGAGCCAGGCGTTGAGCAGGCCGAGCACCAGCAGCACCATCTTGTTGAAGAAGACGGCGTTGACTGCGATGGCGCTGGCATCGGCGGTGAAGAGCACCAGGCCGCTGGCGATCGACAGGACCAGACCGACGACTGTTATGGGGGTGAGGAAGCGCGACAACGCCTCGGCCGTCACCACCCGGCGGCCGGCGCCGAGCAGGCGCAGGTCGAGCGCGATGATGGTGCCCAGCACCAGCGCGAGGCCATAGATATGCGCAAGGTTGGCGAGCGGATAGAGCCAGGTGGAATCGCGGATGAAGAAGGAAATCGCCGATTCTTCCAGCGCCGCCGCCCAGGCGGGCGCGTCCGGGTGGGCGGTGTGTTCCATCGAGGCTAGCGCAGCTCGACCGTCTTACCGGCGATGATGATGCGCTCGGCCCGGATCTCGGCCGGCTGCACGCGGCTGGGATAGCCCACCACCGTCGCCACCGTGCCGACCGCCAGCTGGTCGCGCGGCAGGCCGCGGGATTCCATGCGCGAGGGCGGCGCCAGGATGATCTGCCAGCGCTTGCCAGCCTTGTCCGTCACCTCGATCTCGCCATGCGGGTTCTGGTATTTCGCGGTCAGGATCGGCGCCTCGATGGTCAGCACCGTGGCTGCGTCATAGCTCGACCAGCCGTGATGGGCGAGCGCGGCGGCGGGAACGGCGAGCGCAGAAAGGCCGGCAAACATGGCAATTTTCGACACGGCGGGGGATGGGGATTTCGACATGGCACCCGTCTCCGGAAAGCTGATAGGACTAGGGCCTATCTTGGCGGAACGGGGCGCGGCCCCGGATCACGTTTAGGCGACGGTCGGGCGGCCGATGGGCATGCGGCTTGTGTGGGGCGCGGTGGGACCGGGAGTGTTCGCCGCCGGACTTTGCCTGACAGCGGCGCTGGCGGCGCCGTCCGATCTTGCCGGATGCTTCTCGGTCGAAGGACCGTCCGGCCCGCCTGTCGCCGTCATTCGCGACTCGCCCGGCAGCTGGCGCGGCGACTTCACCAGCCCCGCCGGCACGCGGCGCGACGTGGCGCTCGACCCCGATCTTCATTCCACCCGCGTGATGCTGGAGGCCAACAGCCGCTTCATGGCGGTGCAGCAGGCCTTCACGGTGACGGCCTCACTCACCAGCCGCAGCGACATCGTGGCGGCGCTGGCGACACCACTCGTGCCGCCCTATCGCCCCGACTGGGGCCCCGCCCCTTTCATCTACTGGGCGATGGACGACGACCTGCTGGCGGCGTGGAAGGTGGACTGCCGCGAGTAAACGCAGCAGCCGGGCTCAGGCGGCCTTTCCTGTCTCGGCACGAATCAGCAGTGCCATCTGTTCGAGAAAGAGCGCCGCACGCTCAGGCCCGTGATGCTCGAGCA
>CAXNFA010000159.1:0-4921 GCA_964201105.1 Alphaproteobacteria bacterium
CGTCCTGGTAGAAGCGGCCTTCGCGCAGGTCGACGGCGATCATCTGGCCGGGGCCGACACGGCCCTTGCGCACGACGCGCGCCTCATCGACCGGCACCATGCCGGTTTCCGAGCCGACGAGCAGAAGACCATCGGTGGTGACGGTGAAGCGCATCGGGCGCAGGCCGTTGCGATCCATGCCGCCGATCACCCAGCGGCCATCGGTCGCGGCAATGCCCGCCGGCCCGTCCCACGGCTCCATCACCGCGTTGCAATAGCTGTACATCGCGCGCCAGGCGTCCGGCATGGCGCTCTTGTGCGTCCAGCTTTCCGGAATCAGTAGCGTCTTGACGGCCGGCGCATCGCGGCCGGCGCGCACCAGCACCTCGAACACGTTGTCGAGCGCGGCGGAATCCGAACCGCCGTGCTGCACGACGGGCTTGATGTCTTCCGAGAAGTCGCCGAAGGCATCCGAGACCATGCGGATCTCGTGGCTCTTCATCCAGTTGACGTTGCCCTTCAGCGTGTTGATCTCGCCATTGTGGGCGAGCATGCGGAAGGGCTGCGCCAGTTCCCAGGTCGGGAAGGTGTTGGTCGAATAGCGCTGGTGATAGATCGCGAAACTCGACACGAAGCTCGGGTCGAGCAGGTCGGGATAGAATTCAGTGAGCTGTTCGGCGAGGAACATGCCCTTGTAAATGATCGAGCGGCAGGACAGCGAGCAGAAGTAGAAGCCCTTCACATAAGCCTGCTGCACCTTGTGCTCGATGCGGCGGCGGATGATGAAGAGGTCGAGCTCGAACTGCTCTTCCGACACGCCGCGCCCGTTCGCGATCATGATCTGCTCGATCTCAGGGCGCGTGGAGTTGGCCAGCTCGCCCACGACCGAGGCATTCACCGGCACCTGACGCCAGCCATAGATGCGGTGGCCGAAATTCAGGATCTCCGTTTCGACAATGCCACGGCAGACTTCCTGCGCGCCGAAATCAGTCTTCGGCATGAAGACCATACCGACTGCCACGAGTCCCTTGGACGGCTTGCGGCCGGTGCGCTCGATATGGCGCTTGAAGAAGTCCTGGGGAATCTGGACGTGGATGCCTGCCCCGTCCCCGGTCTTGCCATCGGCGCCCACGGCACCGCGATGCCACACGGCCTTCAGCGCGGCAACGCCGAGCTCAACGACGTCGCGGCGCGGCTTGCCATCGAGCGAGGCAACGAAGCCCACGCCGCAGGCATCATGTTCCGATGCCGGGTCATACATGCCCATTGCGGAAAGCAGCTCTGCATTCTGGGCATAGTCGCGGACAAAAGCGTCGCCGTCAGTTACGACCGGGACTTGCTGTTCGTAGATCTTCTGGGACATGGCAGGCCCCTTCCTTATTCGGCGGCCGTCGCCAGCGCATTGCGCTGGGCGGCAAGCTTGTTCTGCAGATAGGTGTGCATGGCGACAGCGGCGTCGCGGCCGTCACGGATCGCCCAGACGACGAGCGAGGCGCCGCGCACGATGTCGCCGGCGGCGAAGACGCCATCGAGATTCGTCATCTTGGTCTTGAAGTCGATGCCAATGGTGCCCCATCCAGTCACGCCGAGCGCCGGTTCGTTGAACATCGCCGGCAGGTCTTCGGGGTCGAACCCCAGCGCCTGGATGACGATGTCCGCCGCCACTTCATGTGACGAACCCGGCACGATTTCCGGTGCCTGGCGGCCTGTGGCGTCGGGTGCGCCGAGGCGCATCTTCACCACGCGCACCGCGCGCACCTTCTGGTCGCCCAGGAACGCTTCCGGCGCGGCAAGCCAGACGAACTCGACGCCTTCTTCCTCGGCATGGCTGACCTCGCGCAACGAGCCCGGCATGTTCTGGCGGTCGCGTCGATAGAGGCACTTCACCGACTTGGCGCCCTGGCGGACGGCGGTGCGCACGCAATCCATCGCCGTGTCGCCGCCGCCGATGACGACGATGTTCTTGCCTTCGGCGTTGAGCAGGCCCGAGTCGAAATCGGGCACGGGGTCGCCCAAGCCCTTGCGGTTCGACGCCGTCAGGTAGGTCATCGCTGGCACGATGTTGGCCAGGGCCGTGCCCGGCGCGCTGATGTCACGCGCCTTGTAGACGCCCGTGGCAATCAGGAGCACGTCATGCTTCGCACGCAGCTCGGCCAGCGTCGCATCGCGGCCGACCTCGAAGTTGAGGTGGAACTTCACGCCACCCGCCTTCAGCAGTTCGGCGCGGCGGGTGACGATGTCCTTCTCCAGCTTGAAGTTGGGAATCCCGTAGACCAGCAGCCCGCCGATGCGGTCGTAGCGGTCATAGACATGCACCTGGTAGCCGAGCTTGCGCATCTCTTCCGCGGCGGCGAGGCCACCGGGGCCAGCGCCGATGACGCCGACGGATTGCGGGCGTTCAGCCAGCGGGCGGGCCGGCTTGACCCAGCCCTTTTCCCAGGCCGTGTCGGTGATGAAGCGTTCGACCGAGCCGATGGTGACCGATTCGAATCCCTTCTCGATGACGCAGTTGCCTTCGCACAGGCAGTCCTGCGGGCAGATGCGGCCACAGATTTCCGGCATGTTGTTGGTGGACGAGGAGAGCTCATAGGCCTCCTCCAGCCGGCCCTCGGCCGTCATCATGAGCCAGTCCGGGATGTTGTTATGCAGCGGGCAATGGATCTGGCAGAAGGGCACGCCGCACTGGGAGCAGCGCCCGGCCTGTTCGCTGGCCTTGGCCTGGACATATTCCTGGTAGATTTCGTCGAAATCTTTCGCGCGCTCGCCCGCCGCCCGCTTCTCCGGGTACTCCTGCGACACATCGACGAATTTCAGGGTCTTGTTGGCCATGCTGCGTTCCTCATGCGCCCGGCAGCCCTGGGCGGCCACCGGATCGCCGTCATAGATCAGTTTCCCGAAGGGGGCCAGCGGATTCAGGTCACATAAGTCATTTATGCTGACCTATTTTCAAGATGCAGCGCCACAATGCCGCGCATCATGCTGCGGCGCACAGCTTTAGACTCCACAATAGTTCCATATCGGGACTAATATCTCCCTTAAGAATCAGAGGCTTGCTTCTGGCCCACCCCGCATGCCCGTGATAAAGCTGCAGCGGGAGCCATTCAGCGAGCATTCATGAGCCTGCTTCAGATCACCGTCCTGGCCATCGTCCAGGGCATCACCGAATTCCTCCCCATTAGCTCGTCAGGCCACCTCATCCTGGTTCCCGCCGTGACCGGCTGGCCGGACCAGTCCATGGCGCTCGACGTCGCCAGCCATGTCGGCTCGCTCGCCGCCGTCCTGATCTATTTCCGCAAGGATGTGTGGATGATGCTGAAGGGCCTGGGCGGGCTGGCCCGGGGCAAGAAGGGCCCCGGCTCGCGGCTGGTGGGGCTGCTCATCATCGGCACCTTTCCGGCAATCGCGGTTGGCCTCGCCTTTTCCTATTTCGACGTCTCCGACCACCTGCGCAGCATCAAGGTCATTGCCTGGACGACCCTGATCTTCGCCATCGTCATGTTTGTCGCCGACAAGATGTTCCTGACCGTGCGGCGCATGGAACAGATGACCGTGCTGAACGCCTTTCTGATCGGCTGCGCGCAGGCCATTGCGCTGATTCCCGGCACCAGCCGCTCGGGCATCACCATGTCGGCCGCGCGCATGTTCGGCTTCGAGCGCGGCGAGGCGGCCCGTTTTTCCTTCCTGCTGTCAATTCCAGCGGTGTCTGCCGCGGGCCTGCTCGAGGCCTATGAGATGTGGCAGACCGCCACGCCCGAACTGCTGACCAACGCGGCGCTGCTCGCCGGCCTGACGATGATCGTGGCCCTGCTCGCCATCGCCTTCCTGATGGCCTGGCTGCGCCGCGCCACGCTGACAGCTTTCGTCGTCTACCGCCTGATCCTGGCGGCAATCCTGTTCACCTGGATCTACGCCTATGGCGGCGGCCCGATCGTCTGGTAACGCCCGTTCGCCCGCACCGGGCTGGCCTGAATTCAGTCCGCGCTCTTTGCCGTTGCGAGGGCGTATCGCTGATCCCTCGGATCAGCCCACGCGCTCTGCCTTCTTTGGCGCCAGGCCCATGCGGCGATAGCGCTGCATATAGGCCGGCACCACGCCTTCTACCGCCGTCGGCGTCACGCCAAGTGCTGCAAGGCCGGGTTTTGCTGGATCGGCGACATTGTCGATCTGCAGCAGGATGAGTTGGTCGCGCGTTAGCGGCGGCGACGGCAGCTGCTGCGCGAGAGCTGCGCCAATGCCGGCGATCGCATACGGCACGGGCAGGATCAGGCGGCGGCGGCCCGTCATGTCACACACCAGTTCCATAATCTGCCGCCAGCTGTAGGCCTGCGGTCCCGCGAGTTCGAAGGTCTGGCCACGCACCGTCTCGGGCTTCGCCACAATGGCGGCAACCGCTGCCGCAACATCGCCGACATAGACCGGCTGCACCCGCGTGCTGCCGGCCTCAGCCAAGCTGTTGCCGAACACCGGCAGCACCGGCGACATCCGCGCCATCGCGCCGAAGCGGTTGAAGAAACTGTCGTCCGGCCCGAAGACGACCGAGGGCCGCAAGATGACAGCGCCGGGGAAGGCAGCGCGCACCGCGGCTTCGCCTTCACCCTTGGTGCGGGCATAGCGCGAGCGCGACTCGACATCGGCGCCGATGGCCGAGACATGCACCAGCGTCTTCACGCCCATCGTGGCGGACAGGCGCGCAACGCGCGCCGCGCCTTCGACATGGACCGCATCGAAGCTCTGCGGGCCACCGTTGTAGAGGACACCGACAAGGTTGATGACGACATCCGCCCCGCGCAATGCGGACCGCACCGAATCCTCGTTCCGGATGTTGGTCTGGACCAGCATGATCTGCCCGACATCGCCCATCGGCTGCAGCACGCGAGCCTTTTCGGGGTGGCGGACGGCAATGCGGATGCGGGCCCCGGTCCGGGCCAGCGCCCGGACGATA
>CAXNFA010000160.1:0-4883 GCA_964201105.1 Alphaproteobacteria bacterium
TCGACCCGGCCCCAGGGCGAGCGGCTGTAGATGGCGAGCGCCGAGCGGTTGTCTTCCACCGGCAGGAACTGGACGGTCAGGATGTCGGGCAGGCCGGCGGGCGTGCGCTGCTGGAAGACATATTGCAGCGGCCGGTCGCCCGAGCGCAAAAGCTCGGTCCGCGGCTGGACCAGGGCGAACTGCATCCAGGCATCGCGCAATTCGGGGGCCGAAACGGCAAATTCCGGGCTCTCGCGATCGGCCCGGGCGCTTTTGCAATAGGTCGGCGGGCAGACGAGATATTCGTTGTCGGACCCGTAGAGGGCCATGGTCTGGAAGGCGATCGGGCGAATTTCGCCGGGATTGCAGGCTGCCAGTGGCAAAGCCAGAAAGACCAGAATGGCCCGCGGGATAGCCCGCAGGCTTGGCAGCACCCGGAACGGCATGGCCGGGTTATACGCTGTGGCCACTTCGCTTGCCAAGGCAGGGCCGAGGCCCTACCTGAAGGAGACCCCGTCCCGCCCTTCCGGAGCCCCGCCATGCCGCAGCCCACCGCCGTCCTGTTGCCCGGCCGCGGCTTCCTGGCCGTCGGCGGACCCGAGGGACGGTCCTTCCTGCAGGGGCTGGTGTCGAACAATGTCGACAGCGTGAAACCGGACCGCACGCTTTACGCCGGCCTGCTGACCGCCCAGGGCAAGTTCCTGCACGACTTCTTCCTGGCCGAGATCGAGGGCGCCGTGGTGCTGGAGGCGGAGGGCGAGCGCCTGGCCGACCTTACCCGGCGCCTGATGATGTACCGCCTGCGCGCCAAGGCGACGATCGCCGACCGGTCGGCCGACTGGGTGGCGGCGGCGATGTGGGATGGCGACCATCTGGGGCTGGAGCCGAAGCCCGGCGCGACGCGCGCCTTTGCCTGCGGCTTGGCTTTTGTCGATCCGCGGCTCGCCGTGCTGGGCCTGCGCGCCATCCTGCCGCGCGCGGGCGCGGAAGCCGCGCTGACCGGTGCCGGCTTCACGCTGGCGGGCCCCGAGGCCTATGACCGTCATCGCCTCGCGCTGGGGGTGACGGACGGCAGCCGCGACATTCCGGTCGAGAAGGCCTTTCCGCTGGAATTCGGTTTCGACGACTTTCACGCCGTCGCCTATGACAAGGGCTGCTATGTCGGCCAGGAGCTGACCGCGCGCACGCATAACCGCGGCACGATCAAGCGGCGCATCTATCCCGTTACCATCGAAGGCCCGGCGCCGGAGCCGGGCACGGCGCTGCACCACGGCGAATCCGAGGTGGGTGAGATGCGCAGCAGCCGTGATGGCCATGGCATCGCCCACCTGCGCATAGACGCCGCCGAAATGGCAATCCGCGATGGCGCCAGCTTCACCGCGGGTGCGGCGCATGTGACGCCACACAAGCCGGTCTGGGGCGACCATGGATAAGCGCGTTCGTTGCTCCTGGCCGGGCGAAGACCCGCTCTATGTCGCCTATCACGACGAGGAATGGGGCGTGCCGGAATATGACCACCGCGCGCTCTACGAGAAGCTGATGCTGGACGGCTTCCAGGCCGGGCTGTCGTGGATCACCATCCTGCGCAAGCGCGAGAATTTCCGGAAAGCCTTCGACGATTTCGATCCCGCGAAGATCGCGCGCTATGACGCGCGAAAGCACGCGAAGCTGATGGAAGATGCCGGCATCATCCGCAACCGCGCCAAGATCGAGGGCGCGACTGCCAGCGCGAAAGCCTGGCTCGAAATCATGGAGAACCACCCCGGTGGCTTCTCCGCCTTCCTGTGGCAGTTCACCGGCGGCAAGGTGCAGACCAACCGCTGGAAGCCGGGCGAGCGCGTGCCCGCTGAGACGCCGGAAAGCGTGGCGATGAGCAAGGCGCTGAAGAAGGCCGGCTTCAAGTTCTGCGGCCCCACGATCTGCTATGCCTTCATGCAGGCGGTGGGCATGGTGAACGACCACCACACGGGCTGCTTTCGCCACAAGCAGGTCGGCAAGCAGACATAGAAAAAGGCGGCGAGGTTTCCCCCGCCGCCTGAATTCTTGCCGCGCCGTGCAGCGTGCTTACGAATCGTTCTGGCGCGCTTCCAGCACGGCCTGGGCGGCGGCCAGGCGCGCGATCGGCACGCGATAGGGCGAGGCCGAGACATAGTCGAGCCCGACCCGGTGGAAGAAGCGCACCGAGTCCGGATCGCCGCCATGTTCGCCGCAGATGCCGAGCTTCAGGTCCTTGCGGGTCTTGCGGCCGCGTTCCACCGCAATCGCCACCAGCTCGCCCACGCCTTCCTGGTCGATCGACACGAAGGGATCGACGGCGAAGATGTTGGCGGCGCGGTAGTCCTCGAGGAAGTTGCCCGAGTCGTCACGGCTGATGCCAAGCGCGGTCTGCGTCAGGTCGTTGGTGCCGAAGGAGAAGAACTGCGCGGTCTCGGCGATGTCGCCGGCCCGCAGCGCGGCGCGCGGCAGCTCGATCATCGTGCCGATCATGTAGTCCGGCTTCTTGCCTTTCTCCTTGCCGACCAGGTCGGCAACGGCGGCGATGCGGTCGCGCATGATGTCGAGCTCGCGCTTGGTGGCGACGAGCGGGATCATGATCTCGAGCTGCACCGATTCGCCCAGCTCCTTCTCGATCTCGGCCTGGGCCTCGAGAATGGCGCGGGCCTGCATCTCGTAGATTTCCGGGAAGGAAATGCCAAGGCGCACGCCGCGATGGCCGAGCATCGGATTCACTTCGTGCAACGCAGCGGCACGCGCCCGCAGCTTGGTGGGTGCAACGCCCGAGGCCTTGGCGATCTCGTCGACCTCGGCATCGGTGTGCGGCAGGAATTCGTGCAGCGGCGGGTCGAGCAGGCGGATCGTCACCGGCAGGCCGTGCATGATGCGGAAGAGTTCCTTGAAATCCTCGCGCTGGATCGGCAGCAGCTTGGCGAGCGCGGCGCGGCGGCCCTTCTCGGTGTCCGACAGGATCATCTCCCGCACCGAGACGATGCGGTCGGCCTCGAAGAACATGTGTTCGGTGCGGCACAGGCCGATGCCTTCGGCGCCGAACTTGCGCGCGGTGGCGGCGTCGAGCGGCGTTTCGGCATTGGCGCGCACCTTGAGGCGGCGGATGCCATCAGCCCAGCCCATCAGCTCGGCGAAGTCGCCCGAGAGTTCCGGCTGGATGGTGCCCACCTCGCCGACCATCACCTCGCCCCGGGCGCCGTCGATGGTGATGATGTCGCCCTTCTTCACCACACGGTCGCCGACCTGAAGCTGGTTCGCCTTGTAGTCGATGCGCAGCGAGCCGGCGCCCGAGACGCAAGGCCGGCCCATGCCGCGCGCCACCACGGCGGCGTGGCTGGTCATGCCACCGCGGCTGGTGACGATGCCCTGGGCCGCGTGCATGCCGTGGATGTCTTCCGGGCTCGTCTCGATGCGGACGAGGATGACCTTTTCGCCGGCGGCAGCCATCGTCTCGGCCTCGTCGGCGCTGAACACGACCTTGCCCGAGGCGGCGCCGGGCGATGCCGGCAGGCCCTTGGTCAGGATGTCGCGCTTCGCCTTGGGATCGAGCGTCGGGTGCAGCAGCTGGTCGAGCGAGGAGGGCTCGACGCGACGCACCGCCTCCTTCTTGTCGATCAGGCCTTCCTGGACCATGGCGACGGCGATCTTGAGCGCGGCCTTTGCCGTGCGCTTGCCCGACCGCGTCTGCAGCATCCAGAGCTTGCCTTCCTGGACGGTGAACTCGATGTCCTGCATGTCGCGGTAATGCGCTTCGAGCTTCTTGTAGACATCGACCAGCTCGCCGAACACGCCCGGCATCGATTCTTCCATCGACGGATCTTCGGAGCCGTTCTTCTTGCGACCCGAAATCGTCAGGTGCTGCGGCGTGCGGATGCCCGCCACCACGTCCTCGCCCTGCGCGTTGATGAGATACTCGCCGTAGAATTCCTTCTCGCCGGTCGAGGGATCGCGGGTAAAGGCGACGCCGGTTGCCGACTTCTCGCCCATGTTGCCGAACACCATGGCCTGCACGCTGACCGCGGTGCCCCAGTCGGCCGGGATGTTGTGCAGCTTGCGATAGGTGATGGCGCGCTGGTTCATCCACGAGCCGAACACGGCGCCGATGGCGCCCCACAGCTGATCATGCACGTCCTGCGGGAAGGGCCGCTTCAGTTCGCGCTGCACGGCTTCCTTGTATTTCGCGACGACCTTCTTCCAGTCGTCGGCGTCGAGGTCGGTGTCGCCCTCCACGCCCTTGTCCTGCTTGTGGACGTCGAGGATTTCCTCGAAGTGGTGGTGCTCCAGCCCCAGCACGACGTCGGAATACATCTGGATGAAGCGGCGATAGCTGTCATAGGCGAAGCGCGGATTGCCGCTGGCCGCCGCAAGGCCCTCGACCGTCAGGTCGTTGAGGCCGAGGTTGAGCACCGTGTCCATCATGCCCGGCATCGAGGCGCGGGCGCCGGAGCGGACAGAGACGAGCAGCGGGCGCTTCGCATCGCCGAAGGTGGCGCCCACCTTCTGGCCGATCTCGGTCAGTGCCGCTTCGACCTGGCTGCGCAGCTCGGGCGGATAGCTTTCCTTGTTGGCGTAGTAATAGGTGCAGACTTCGGTGGTGATCGAAAGTCCCGGCGGCACCGGCAGGCCGAGATTGCTCATCTCGGCCAGATTGGCGCCCTTGCCACCCAGCAGGTTGCGCATGTCGGCGCGGCCTTCGGCCTTGCCGTCCCCGAAGCTGTAAACCCACTTCGCCATGATGTGCGTTCCTTACCCTTCGATCTGGGAAAAATCGGCGACGCCGTCCAGCGCCCGCCTTACCTGCGACAGAAGCCGCAGGCGGTTGTCCCGCAAGCCCGACTCGTCCGCGTTGACCGTGACCTGGTCGAAGAACCGGTCAACCGGCCCGCGCAGGCGCGCCA
>CAXNFA010000161.1:0-4858 GCA_964201105.1 Alphaproteobacteria bacterium
AAGAGCCGGCGAAGCGCAAGTCCGGCATCAAGGTGAAGACCGTTCAGGAGCTCGTTGAGAAGCTCCACAACGAAGCTCGGGTGATCTGATATGACCGCTCTCGTTCTCGCAGAACATGACAACGCGTCCCTCAAGGCGGCGACGCTCAACGCCATCAGCGCCGCCCAGAAGATCGACGGGGACGTCCACGTCCTCGTCGTCGGGTCCGGCTGCAAGGCCGTGGCCGAAACGGCCGCCAAGGTGAAGGGCGTATCCAAGGTGCTGCTCGTCGATGACGCGCGCTACAAGGCGCCGCTCGCCGAAACTGTGGCCCCCGTGGTCGTCGCGCTTGCCCCGAAATACGCGGCAGTGCTGACGGCCTCGACCAGCATCGGCAAGAACATCCTGCCGCGCGCCGCGGCCTTGCTCGACGTCGCGCAGATTTCCGACATCGTCGGCGTCGTCTCGGGCGACACCTTCGTGCGGCCGATCTATGTCGGCAACGCGCTGGCAACCGTGCAGTCCTCGGACAAGCTCAAGGTCATCACCGTGCGCACCACCGCCTTCCCGGCGGCGGAAGCGACCGGCGGCTCGGCGTCGGTCGAGGCTGTTGCTGCCAGCGACGATCCGGGCCTGTCGAAATTCGTCAGCCAGGAGCTGAGCAAGTCCGAACGGCCTGAACTGGCCGGCGCCAAGATCGTGGTGTCGGGCGGCCGTGGCATGCAGAACGGCGAAAACTTCAAGACCTTGCTGGAACCGCTGGCCGACGCGCTGGGCGCGGCGGTGGGCGCGAGCCGCGCCGCCGTCGATTCGGGCTTCGTGCCCAACGACTACCAGGTCGGCCAGACGGGCAAGATCGTCGCCCCCGACCTTTACGTCGCGGTCGGCATTTCCGGCGCCATCCAGCATCTCGCCGGCATGAAGGACAGCAAGGTCATCGTGGCGGTGAACAAGGACGAGGAAGCGCCGATTTTCCAGATCGCCGACTACGGCCTGGTGGGCGACCTGTTCAAGGTCGTTCCGGAACTCGAGGCCGAAATCCGCAAGGTCAAAGGTTGATCCCATGAATGCCCCCGTCCACGCCGTGCCCACGGCCCACCGCACCCGCATCAAGACGATCGGCGTCATTGGCGCCGGTCAGATGGGCAGCGGCATCGCACACACGGCGGCCCTTGCCGGCTTCCAGGTGACGATGGTCGATGTATCGCCCGCGGCGCTGGACAAGGCCGTCGAGCTGATCGACCGCAACCTCAGCCGTCAGGTCGGGCGCGGGCGCATCACGGAAGAGCAGAAGGATGCGGCGCTTGCCCGCATCGGCAAGTCCTCCACGCTGGACGGGATCAAGGATGTCGACCTCGCCATCGAGGCGGCGACCGAGAAGGAAGAGCTGAAGCGCAAGATCTTCGCCGACCTGTGCCAGGTGCTGAAGAAAGACGCGATCATCGCGACGAACACCTCGTCGATCTCGATCACGCGTCTTGCCTCCACCACCGACCGGCCCGGCAAGTTCATGGGCATGCACTTCATGAACCCCGTGCCGCTGATGGAGCTGGTCGAGCTGATCCGCGGCATTGCGACGGAGCCGGAGACCTTCAGCACCGTGCGCGACCTTGCCGTCGATCTTGGCAAGACCCCGGCGGTGTCGGAAGACTTCCCGGCCTTCATCGTGAACCGCATCCTGCTGCCGATGATCAACGAGGCGATCTACACCCTTTACGAAGGCGTGGGATCGGTCGAGGCCATCGACACTTCCATGCGGCTGGGGGCACACCACCCCATGGGCCCGCTCGAGCTGGCCGACTTCATCGGCCTCGACACCTGCCTGTCGATCATGCAGGTGCTGCATGACGGCCTGTCCGACTCGAAATACCGTCCCTGCCCGCTGCTGGTGAAATATGTCGAGGCCGGCTGGCTCGGCAAGAAATCTGGCCGCGGCTTCTATGACTATTCAGGGCCGAAGCCGGTTCCAACTCGCTAGGCGACACACCGCCCTGTAAGATGATCGCCCGCGCCGACCCCGGCGCGGGCGTTTTCTTTTCGAGACCATGAGCGACACACCCAAGAAGCCGACCCTGGGCCATGATGGCGGCTCAAACAGCATGTGGGGCGGACGCTTTGCCGCTGGCCCCTCCGCGATCATGCAGGCGATCAACGCCTCGATCGGCTTCGACCAGAAGCTGTGGCGGCAGGACATTGCCGGCTCGCGCGCCCATTGCCGCATGCTGGTGGCGCAGGGAATCATTCCCGCCGGCGATGGCGACGAGATCCTCCGCGGACTGGACCTGGTCGAAGGCGAGATCGCTGCCGGCACCTTCACCTTCGATGCGGCGCTGGAAGACATCCACATGAATGTGGAGGCGCGGCTGAAGGCGCTGATCGGGGAACCGGCCGGGCGGCTGCACACGGCACGCTCGCGCAACGACCAGGTGGCGACCGACTTCCGCCTGTGGGTGCGCGACACGATCGACAACATGATGGGCGAAATCCGCAAGCTGCAGCGCGCGCTGGTGGACAAGGCCGCCACCCATGCCGGCACCGTCATGCCGGGCTACACTCACTTGCAGGCGGCGCAGCCGGTTACCTTCGGCCATCACCTGCTCGCCTATGCCGAGATGCTGGACCGCGACCATGGTCGCTTCCGGGATGCGCGCAGGCGCATGAACGAGAACCCGCTGGGCGCCGGCGCGCTGGCCGGCACGACCTATCCCATCGACCGGCAGGCGACGGCGACCTCGCTGGGCTTCGACCGGCCGATGGCCAATTCGCTCGACGCCGTGTCGGACCGCGACTTCGCGCTCGAATTCATGGCGGCGGCGACGATCTGCGCCGTCCACCTGTCGCGCCTGGCGGAAGAAATCGTGCTGTGGATGAACCCGCAATTCGGCTTCGTTGGCCTGTCGGACGCCTTTTCCACCGGCTCATCGATGATGCCGCAGAAGCGCAACCCGGACGCCGCCGAATTGGTGCGCGGCAAGACCGGCCGCATGATCGGCAACCTGACGGCCCTGCTGGTCGCGCTGAAGGGATTGCCGCTGACCTATTCCAAGGACATGCAGGAAGACAAGGAACCGGTCTTCGATGCCGCGGAAACGCTGCATCTGGGCCTGGTTGCCACCGCCGGGATGATCGGCGACATGCGGGTTAACGCCGAGGCAATGCGCAAGGCGGCAAGCGCCGGCTTCACCACGGCCACCGACCTTGCCGACTGGCTGGTGCAGGCGTTGGGTATTCCCTTCCGCCACGCCCATGAGATCACCGGCAAGGCCGTGCGCCTGGCCGAAGAGCGCAATTGTGAGCTGAAAGACCTGCCGCTGCCCGAGTTGCAGAAGATCGAGCCGCGCATCACCAAAGACCTGCTCGCATTCGTCACTGTCGAACAGGCTGTGACGCGGCGGTCGAGCGAAGGCGGTACCGCGCCCGACCGCGTGCGCGACGCGGTGACAGCGATGCGCGCCCGCATCGAGAAGGACAACTAGGATGAAGAAGACACTGGTGTTGATGATGGTGATGGTGGTCGGGCTTGGCGGCCTGGCCGCCTGCGGCAAGAAGGGCGAGCCCGAGCAGCCGCCGCCACGCAACCAGACCCGGTAAGCACCAACCCCATGGACCTGTTTGCCTATCGTGACGGCCGTCTGTTCGCTGAAGACGTTGCGGTCGAGGATATCGCGCGCGCCGTTGGCACGCCCTTCTATGCCTATTCCGCCACCATGATGCGGACGCAGTATCGTGCCTTCGCCGATGCCTTTGGCGGAGTGGACGCGACGGTCTGCTATGCCATGAAGGCCAACGCGAATCGCGCGGTCATCGCGCTGTTCGCGCGCGAAGGGGCGGGCGCTGATACGGTGTCGGAGGGCGAAATTCGCCTCGCCATTTCCGCCGGCGTGCCGCCGCAGAAGATCGTTTTTTCCGGCGTCGGCAAGACGAAGCAGGAGATGGCGGCGGCGCTGTCGCTGGGCATCCTGCAGTTCAATGTCGAATCCGAACCCGAGTTGGTCGCGTTGTCCGAAGTGGCGTCGGGCCGGGGCATGACCGCCCAGGTCGCTATCCGCATCAACCCCGATGTCGATGCTGCGACCCATGCCAAGATCTCGACCGGCAAGAAGGAAAACAAGTTCGGCATCCCCTGGCCGCAGGCGCGTGCCGTCTTTTCCAGGGCGGTGAAACTCCCGGGCATCAAGGTCACCGGCATCACCGTCCATATCGGCTCGCAGCTGACGAGCCTGGCTCCCTTCGAAGCGGCCTTCCGCATCGTGGCAGGCGCGGTGCAGACCCTGCGCGACGACGGCATCGCCATCGACCACCTGGACCTTGGCGGCGGCCTGGGCGTGCGCTATCGCGACGGCGACCATCCGCCGAGCGCGGCGGACTATGCCGCCATGGTCAAGCGCGTGACATCGAACCTGGGTTGCCGGCTGTTTTTCGAGCCCGGCCGGCTGCTGGTGGCCAATGCCGGCATCCTGGTCACCCGGTTGATTTACCTCAAGGAAACCGAGCATCGCCGCTTCGCCATCGTCGATGCCGCAATGAACGACCTGATCCGCCCTACCCTGTATGACGCCTATCACGAGGTCGTGCCGGTGAAAGAGCCGGACGAGGAGGCCAGGCGCCGCCGTGTCGACATCGTCGGGCCTGTCTGCGAGACTGGCGATATCCTGGCGCTGGACCGCCCCATGCCGGACCTGATCGCGGACGATTTACTCGCGGTGCGTTCGGCCGGGGCCTACGGTGCCGTGATGGCATCGAGTTATAATTCGCGGTTGCTCGTGCCCGAGGTCCTCGTCAACGGGGCTGATTTTGCAGTGATCCGCCCCCGCCCAACCTACGAAGACCTGCTTTCCGCGGATGTGATTCCCGACTGGCTGAAGGCGAGCCCGTCACA
>CAXNFA010000162.1:0-4857 GCA_964201105.1 Alphaproteobacteria bacterium
CCGGCTGTCGGCTGATCGCAACCGGCGCGTGCTGCTGATCGAAGCGGGCGGCAGCGACGCGCACCCCTTCCTGCGCATTCCGCTGCTTGCGCGCCTCGCCTACACGATGAAATCCGTGAACTGGGGCTATGAGACCGAGCCGCAGGCTGCACTCGGCGACCGCCGCATGGAGTGGCCGCGGGGCCGCGTGCTCGGCGGATCGTCGACAATCAATGGGATGACCTATATCCGCGGCCATGCGCGCGACTATGACACCTGGCGGCAGCTCGGCTGCGAGGGCTGGTCCTATGACGATGTGCTGCCCTATTTCAGGCGGTCTGAGCGCAACATGACCAAGGGTCCGCCGTTCCACGGCATCGATGGCCCGCTGACGCTCAGCCCCGAACGCAATGACGACCCGCTGGGCGAAGCCTTCCTGCAGGCCTGTGGCCAGTATGGTCTGAAGCCGACTGCCGACTTCAACGGCGCGCGGATGGAAGGCTATGGCAAGCACGACTATGCCATCGCCAATGGCCGCCGCGCTTCCACCGCCCGGGCGTTTCTCGAACCGGTGCGTGACCGCGGCAACCTCACCGTCTGGTCGCATTGCGAGGTGCGCAAGATTCACTTCGACGGGACACGTGCCGTCGGCATCCACGCTATCCGCGATGGCGATGCCGTGACAGCTGGGGCCGGAGAGATCATCCTGTCGGGCGGGGCGATCAACTCGCCCGTCCTGCTCATGCAGTCCGGCATCGGCGACCCCGACCATCTTCGCGGCCACGGCATTCCCGTCGTGGCGGCTTCGCCCGAGGTCGGCCGAAACCTGCAGGATCACCTGGGCTTCTTCGCGCAATGGGCGAGTCCGCAATCGGTGATGCTGCGCCGTAGCCTGCGCCTCGACCGCGCCGTGCTCGCCAGTGCGCAGGCCTATCTCTTCGGCACCGGCGTCGCCAATTCGATGGCCTTTCGCGGCTGCGCCTTCATGCGCACCGAACCTCATCTTGAGGTTCCGGATGTGCAGATCTCGCTGCTGCCGACCCTGCTCGACAATGGTCGCTGGCGCCGCGCCACGCGCGACGGCTTCATGATTCACGTCTACCAGCTGCGGCCGGAAAGCCGCGGCGAGATCCGCCTGCGTTCGGCAGACCCGGTGGCCAGGCCGCTGATCGATCCCCGCTACCTGTCGGCAGCGGGTGACCTGGACTGTCTCAAGCGCGGCCTTGCCGTGATCCGCGATATCGCGAAACAGCCTGCCCTGGCGCCCTGGCGGGAATTCGAGATGTCGCCGGGGGACAAGACGACGGATGAGCCCTCGGTCGAGCGCTGGATACGCCAGTCGGCGGCCACCGCCTTCCATCCGGTCGGTACCTGCCGCATGGGCAATGAAGACGCCGCCGTGCTGACGCCCACCTTGCGCGTGCGCGGCGTGGATGGTCTGCGCGTTGCCGATGCCTCCGTCATGCCGCGGGTGCCCAGCGGCAACACCAATGCTGCCAGCATCATGATTGGCGAAAAGGCGGCGGATCTGGTGCTGCAGGGCGCCTGAGCGGCCCGGAATCGAGAAAGGCGGCAGACTTGCGCCTGCCGCCCTTCTCACGCGCCATCCGCGCCGTTCTGATTGCTCAGACCGTACGCGTCAGCGGCGAATGCCAGTCCGCCTTCTTGGGCAACATCAACTCGTTTTCCTGCAGCGCGATCATGTTCTCGACGGCGACCTGCTGGTTGCGGCTATAGGCGCGCAGACAGCGCGCGCGGTTCATCGCCAGCTCGGCTCGGTCGGTCTGGCTGAAATTCTGGCTGGCTTCGGACATTATCACTCTCCGTTTGCGCGATCCGTATGACCCACATACGAAGCGAAACGGCTGAGGAAACAGGGCTCTGGCCCTTGTTGTGGCTTTGCTTCAGGTGCGTCCTTCTTCTGACACAAAAGCGGTGTCTAGCCACCCCCATGTGTCAGTTGTCGGCCACAACCACCCGGTTTCGTCCCTCCGCCTTGGCGCGATACAGTGCCTTGTCGGCCCGGATCAGGGCCTGCCCAATGGCCCCGTCAGAGGCGAGCAGCACGGTCACCCCCATGCTAACGGTGACCGAGAAGCTGTGCTCGCCATACTCGATCGTCATGTCGGCCACGGCGGCACGCAGGCGTTCGCACACCGCCACGGCGCGATCGATCTCCGTTTCCGGCAGCAGGGCGACGAACTCCTCGCCACCCAACCGCGCCACCACGTCCTGCGCGCGCAGTTGCCGCAACAAGAGCTTGGCCAGCATGCTCAATGTACGATCGCCAGCGGCATGACCGTAGGTGTCGTTGACACGCTTGAATCGGTCGATGTCAATTTCCACCAGGGCCACGGACTGGCCGTAGCGGCGCGCGCGCGCCTGCTCCTGCTCGGCCCGGCTTTCAAAGGCACGGCGGTTCGGTAGGCCGGTCAGGTCGTCGAGCGCAGCAAGCCGCAGGGCGGCATCGCGCTCCACCGTCAGGGCCCCGACCAGGATCACATTCAGCATGCCGCTCACGATGGCAAGGCCGGGAATCGGCACGCGCAGCACACCGGTCAGTGACAGGGCGTCACCGACGGCGGCAAGCCCCGCTACGGCGATCAGGATGACGGCGGCAAACAGCGTGCAGGCATCGCGCGGCGTGAAGCGCAGCGCGAGCCAGGTGCAAGGCAGAAGGACCAGATAGGGTAGCCCGACAAAAGCCTCGTTCCCGGCCGGGACGAAAAACTGGCTCGCCGCAATGCTGACCAGCAGCAGGGCGATGATCCCCATTTCGCCCATGCGCTGGCTTGCCAGCGGCCTTTTGTCGAGCCACCACAGGATGGCCGGAGGGGCGATCAGCAAGGTGCCGGCGGCGTCAGAGATGAACCAGCGCACGAACGTGCCGGCCCATGCGTCAAATTCGCCAAATCCCGCGACGGTGGTGGCGCCGCCGAAGCCGGTGATGGCCGCGTGGAGGATGACGCCGAGGGCGAGGAAGCGCCACACCTCTCGCAGGCCCCAGGTCTCCCAGCGGGCGAGGCCCCGCCGCAGCAGCAGTGCGCCAATGCCAGGCCCCAGCATGTTCCCAAGCGAGATCGGAATCGCCGTCTCAAGTGGCGAGCCGAACAGCACGGTATTGGAACAAAAGGAGCCGATGAATATGGCCGGCCACACCCGTACCCCGCCCATGAACGCGGCGAACAGCGCGACGCCGGCGGCGGGCCAGAAGGGAGCGGGAAACAGGCCGAGGGCAGAGAAGAACTCATCCAGCAGGGCGCTGGTGGCGAAATAGATCACCGCGATGGCGAAATTCGCCCCCAGCGTCTGAAAGGCCAGACTCTCCATTCGCGATTGCAGCGCCACCATGCCCGCCACCATCCCTCTGTCGCTGGGGTCGGTTCTGCCTCAAGCCGGGCGACAACGCAACGCTCAGCAGCACTGCTGCTGTCAGCGTGGCTGTTTTTGACCTGCAGGGCGTTTGCCGGCGCGGTCTCGGCCTGGGCGGGATCAAGCATTTCGAATGCCGTTCGCTCGCGGGAAGGCGAACCGGCGCATGTCCGGGACGTTCGTGCTGCAGTCTGTGTTGTGCGTGGAACCGGCCAGTCGACCTGGCCAGGCCCCTGGGGACAGAAACATGGCGCCGGCCGACAACAGCAGTATAGAAATCGTGCAGACCGAAACGCTGGAAGTCCGGGTGACCACCGGGTCCAACGGCAGCGGGCATCACGAAATTCCGCTGCCGCGTGACAAGGCGCTCATTCTGCTGAGCGGCATCTTTTTGCTGCTCTTCCTGTTCGCGCTCTACTTCGCCCGCGATGTTGTTCTTCCGATCGTCTTTGCCTTTGTGCTGAATCTGATGCTGTTGCCGGCCATGCGGGGGCTGACGGCGATGTACATACCCCGGGGCATTGCCGCCGCCGTCGCGATCATCCTGCTGTTTGGCACCATTGTCGGTTTCGGCTACGCCCTGTCCGGCCCGGCCACGGAGTGGATCGCCAAGGCGCCACAGAGCCTGCCCCGTCTGCAGCAGCGCCTGTCGGTGATCATGGAGCCGATCGCCGATATCAAGAAGATGGAGGAGCAGGTCGATAAGCTCGCGGCCGGGAATGCTGGCAAGGCCGCGGTGGTGACCGTGAAGGGACCAAGCCTCAGCGGCATGCTCTTCGATGGCACGCGCAACCTCATTGCCGGGTTCCTGACCACCGCCGTGCTTCTCTTCTTCCTGCTCGTGGCCGGCGACATGTTCCTGCGACGCCTGGTGGAAATCCTGCCAAGGCTTGAGAACAAGAAGCGGGCTGTCGATATCTCGCGGGAGATTGGCTCGAATATCTCGAAGTATCTCCTGACCACGACGGTCATCAACGCGGGCGTCGGCGTCGCCACGGGCATCGCCATGTATTTCATCGGCCTGTCCGATCCCATCCTCTGGGGGACACTGGCCTTCCTCCTGCAATACATTCCAACCCTCGGGCCGCTGGTGTTCATCGGCATCATGTTCCTGGCCGGCCTGTTCTCGTTCGAGCCGATGTGGCATATCCTTCTGCCGCCGGGGGTCTTCCTGATCATCAACCTCACCGAAGAGATGATTACTCCGGCCGTCCTCGCCCGCCGCTTCACGCTGAACCCGGTCATCGTCATCATCGCGCTCATGTTCTGGTACTGGATGTGGGGTGTGGGCGGCGCATTGCTCGCGGTGCCCATGCTGGTGATCATGAAGATCGTGTTCGATCGCATCGGCCCCCTGATGGCCATCGGTCACTTCCTCGGCGCCGAAGGCACCGATCCGCGCAGCCCCACAGCGATGCCCACGCCCGCAGCCAAGCCCGGCTGAATGCCACCGGTTGTTCCGCGCCGCATCCCCGCGTTAGGGTGCGGGCGGGAGGCCGGATGAGC
>CAXNFA010000163.1:0-4835 GCA_964201105.1 Alphaproteobacteria bacterium
CGCCTATCTGAAGCTGTGGGAAGCGCTGACGCGGCTGGGGCGCTACCCCAAGCCCGGCGAGACCTGCATTGATCTGGGTGCGAGCCCGGGTGGCTGGACCTGGGTGATCCAGTCGCTCGGCGCACACGTCATCGCAGTGGACAAAGCGCCGCTCGATCCTGCCGTCGTGGCGCTGACGAATGTGGAGGTGCGCGAACAGAGCGCCTTCGCGCTGGCGCCGGACGAGATCGGGCCGGTCGACTGGCTCTTTTCCGACATCATCTGCTATCCGGAGCGCCTGCTGCGACTCGTCAACACGTGGATCGACTCCGGCCGCGCGCGCAACCTGGTATGCACCATCAAGTTCCAGGGCGAGACGGATGTCGCGGCGCAGGCTGCCTTCGCCGCCATTCCCGGCGCGCAGGTGTTCCATCTGCACCAGAACAAGCACGAATTGACGTTCGCGCGCCTGGTCGATTGACCGGCATTTTTCTGCCGGTTGGCACGTATCCCTGATCTTTGATCAGGCCGTGCCTTCTACTGGATGAACCAGCGGTCCTTGCGGCGGCGCTTGCGGAAGATCAGCAAGAACAGGATGCCGAGCAGGGCGAAGACGATCCAGCCCGGCCAGCGCAGCAGGGTCATCATCACCGGATCCCACAGGAAAGGGATGTTCTCCTGCACAAAGCGCTGCGTGGCCGTCAACGTGTCGCGGTCGAAGGCGAACCATTGTTCGCCCAGCGCATTGATGACGATGCGGTTGGCATCCAGCGAGGCAACGACATCCCAGCCCAGCGACATCAACGCCGCGGCCAGAAGCAGCCAGCCGATCAGTCTGCCCAGAAACATGCGCGCCCCGCTGCGGGAGGGAAGGGAACCCGTGTTACGCGGACGCCACTATAGCGGCCTTTGCCCGGCCGTCTGCCCGCAAAACGGGTGCTCCGCCTGATCTAGCGGTTTGGCACCCGGTCGAGGAAGTCGATCACCGCGTCCCGCAGCTGGACTTCGCAACCGGCATACCAATGGTCGCCGCCTGGAATGAACAGGTGGCTCATGTGCGGGTTCTGCTTGCCCAGCGCCGGCAGATATTCGGTCGTGCCGGCGAAGGGGATGATCGGCGCGGCGGTCGGATCGACGCCTTCGCGCGCGCCGATCGTCACCAGCAGCGGCACCGGCACCGCGGGAATGTGGCGGGTGTAGTCGAAGTCGTCGACGCTGCCGTATTTGTCGACATAGACGGCGGCGGCGATGGTCAGCGGGATGGGCCGCGTGACCGGGATCAGCTGCTGCCCCTTGCCGGCCGCGACCAGCGCGCGGGCCTCCGCCAGATGCGCCTGCAGGCCTTCGAAGGCCTCGGGCGCGTTGGCATAGGTGGCATGGCCGAAGCGCGGCGGCGAACTGGCGATAACGGCGGCCAGCGCGGGGTGCTTCTCCTTCGCCGCGTGGTAGATCGCCTTCACCGCGCCCAGCGAGTGGCCCCACAGCGCGACGCGCCGTGCGCCGCGCGCGGCGGCAAAATCGAGCCAGGCGCGGAAGTCGTGCCGGCAGTCGTCCATCATCTCATAGGCGGCGCCCAGCATGCCGCCGGACGGGCCGGGGCCGCTGTTGCGGAAGATGGTGTCATGGCCGCGGTTGTTGGCGCGCAGCACGGCGATGCCGCGTGCGGTCAGCGCCTGCACCGAATCTTCAAAGAATCCGGGCGTGTAGAAATTATTGCCGACGCCGTGATGCATGATGACGGCATCGATGCCGCCGGGCTGTTTCGCGGTTCCCGTGGCCGGGTACCACAGGCCTTCGAGACGGACGTTGTCGGATGTGACGACGCGGGCGAGTTCCATGTCAGCGATAGCCTCCCGGCTTGGTGTGTTCGGCCCAGATATCGGCGACGGCGCCCGTGTCGATGTCCTCGGCGTTGCGGACGCCGAGCACGCGGCGTGCCTCGGCGAGTGGCAGGTGGAAGATGTCTTCCATGTTGGTGAAGTAGAAGGGGTCGGAGGTTTCCCCCACCTTGATGCCGCGCTGGATGCAGGAGAGCGCGGTGGGCCAGGTTTCCGGATAGTGCAGCATGGTGCGCACGGTGTAGCGCAGCGAGCCGAACAGGTGGAAGACGCTCAGCTCGCCGGCAAGCTTCGGCGAGAAGGTCTTGAAGTGGTTGGCGATGCGCACCCAGTAGGGCAGCAGCTCGCCCATGTAGTCGTAGCTGCCGCCGATCAGGATGTGCTCGATGTCATGCGTCTGCAGGTAGCGCCATTCGAAATAGTCGAGCATCGTCTCGGGCTCGCGCCAGGGAAACAGCTCGACCTCGAAATTGCGGTCGACGAGATAGCGGTAATAGATGCCGCCCACCGTGCCGGGCGCGTAATGCGCGAAATCCTCGCGCTTGTAGTGCGACAGGTGGCGGCGGGTCAGCCAGGCGTCGAGCTGCGGGTTGATCTTCCGCTCCGCATGGAACAGCGCCTCGATGGCGTCGTGGTCGCGGATCTCGCGCAGGATCTGGGGAAATTCCTGCATCTCGGCCGGCGGCGGCAGGTCGGGCCCGTTGCGGCGCAGCAGGATCATCGCCACCCACTCGCGCAGGCGCGGGTGGTTGAGATAGGGCGAGGAACTGACCAGCACGCTGCTCGTGGTGCCGATCTGCTGGACGCCGCGCAGCAGATAGGGAATGTCGTTCATCAGGGGCCTCCGGAAGGGCAGGGCAGGGGGATCCCTCCCCCTGTTGTAGCCAGCCCGGCGGCGGCCGCCAAGCTGGCGCTCGGTTCCGCCCCCGTTCCCGTTGCCCCGCTTCTCAGGCGGAGCGGAGCGCCAGGGCCCCCTCTTTACGGCCTGTGCGGAAGAAGCCGACAAGGCGGGCGAGCTCGGTGGTCTGGCTGCCCAGGGCCTGCACGGCCGCGGCGGTTTCCTCGACCAGGGCGGCGTTCTGCTGGGTCATGTCGTCCATCTGGGCGATGGCGGCGTTGACCTCGCCCAGGCCGGCGGCCTGTTCCTCGCTGGCGCGGGACACCTGGTCCATGATGCCGGCCACGCGCTGGACCGAGCCGATGATGGTCTGCAACGCGGTGCCGGCCTCCTTGGCGAGCCGGACGCCGGTTTCGACATGGCCGCCGCTGGTGGCGATGAGTTCCTTGATCTGGCTCGCCGCTGCGCCCGAGCGCTGGGCGAGCGAGCGGACTTCCGACGCAACCACGGCGAAGCCGCGGCCGGCATCGCCTGCCCGGGCCGCCTCGACCGAGGCATTCAGCGCGAGCAGGTTGGTCTGCAGTGCAATGTCGTCGATCAGGCTGACGATCTCGCTGATCGCGCGGGCGGAGGCTTCGATCGAGGTCATGGCGGTGACGGTGTCGGTCATGATCTCGCCGCCGTGTTCCGCCTCGGACCGTGTGGCGTGGACGAGGCGGTTGGCCTCCTGCGAATTCTCGGCATTGCGACGGATGGTGCTGGTCATCTCTTCCATCGCGGCCGCGGTTTCCTCAAGGCTGGCCGCCTGGCTTTCGGTGCGCTTGGCAAGGTCATCCGACCCCTGTCCCAGTTCGCCGGCGGCGGTGTTCACCATCTCGGTGGCAATGCGGATCTTGCCGACCAGGTCGGCGAGCGTGTCGCCCATGCCGTTCAGGTCCTGCTGCAGACGGCGGAAGGTGCCGTGATACTCGCCCTGCACGCGCTGGCCGAGGTCGCCGCCGGACAGCGCCGACGCCACGGTCATCACCTCGCTGAGCCCGCGGTTGACGGTTTCGACCAGGGTGTTGAGCGAGCGGGCGAGCGACAGCATGAAGCCCTGCTTGCCCTCCAGCGCGACGCGCGCGGTGAAGTCGCCCGCAGCGGCGGCGGCGACCACTGCGTCGATTTCCTCGCCCGCCTTCTCCTGTCCCTTGCGGATGCCGTCGATCTCGACGGCATTGTCCTTGAAGACCTGCAGCGCGACGGCCATCTCGCCGATCTCGTCGCGACGGTCCTTGCCGTCGATCGTCACCGAAAGGTCGCCGCCGGCCAGTTCGCGCATCAGGCGCGCAAACTCGCGGAGCGCGCGCGAGACGCCGCGGCCGATGACGGTGGTCGAGACCGTCACGACGACCATGATGACTGCGCCGAAGACAACCGAACCCCAGAGCAGGAACTGCAACAGCCGCTGCGTGGATTCCGTCGCCGCAACGCTTGTTTCGTTCAGATGGTTCATCAGGAGTGTCATTTCCTCCTGCGATTCTTCCGTCACGGCGTCAAAGCCCTCATCCAGCAGGTCGACCTGGCGTTCGATTTCGGCCGCGGCCTGGATGGCGCCGATCAGGTCGGTGCCGACCAGCTTTTCAAAGGCGACGACCTGCGCATCCAGCGCGCGCAAGGCAGCCTGCGCGGGTGCGGCGGTCAGAAGCGGCCGCAGTGAAGCGATGGCCTCGCGCGTCGAGGCGAACTGCGCGGCGGTTTCGCCAAGGTGCGACCGGGCCGTCTCGACGTCGTCGCGATCGACGATCGCATCCATGGCCGCAAGATTTACATCGCTGTTGGCCTGGCGCAGCGCCTGCAGCGCGGGGGCGGCCTCGGCGGCGTCCGCCGTTTCGGCAAACCCGGCAATCTGGTCGATCAATTCCCCGATGTTTCCGGCGGTGCCGTCGATGCGGTCGTCGAGGTCGCCGAAGGCCTTGCCGCTGGCGGCGCGGGCCGCCACGAGGCGCGCCAGTTCGGTCGAGGCCAGATCCGAGCAGGCGGCGGCTTCCCGCCTCCACATCAGCGAGAAGCGTCTGGTCTTCCTGCCGCCGCAGCCGCGACTTCAGGCTCGCAACGTCCTTGGCGAGGCCTTCCCGAGCTTCGCGCAAGGTCTTCTGGTTCTCCGCCGACAGCCCGCCGTCGTCCCGGGCCAGCGTATC
>CAXNFA010000164.1:0-4805 GCA_964201105.1 Alphaproteobacteria bacterium
ACCGACCTCGCCCGTCGTGCCAAACGTGCCGTCCGTCATGTAGCGGCCGGCGCGACCCGCCACCTGGCCCACCTCGGCGGCACTCAGGGGGCGCTGGAAACGGCCGTCGAACTTGCGCATCGAGGCGAAGGCGACATGGGCGATGTCGAGGTTGAGGCCCATGCCGATGGCGTCGGTGGCGACCAGGTAGTCGACCTCGCCATTCTCGAACATCGCCACCTGGGCGTTGCGCGTGCGGGGCGACAGCGCACCCATCACCACCGCCGCGCCACCGCGCTGGCGGCGGAGGAATTCGGCGATGGCATAGACCTCGGCGGCGCTATAGGCGACGACGGCGCTGCGCGGCGGCAGGCGCGACATCTTCTTGAAACCGGCATAGGTCAGGCGCGAGAAACGCGGCCGGGCGACATATTCGGCCTCCGGCACCAGCCGCTTCAGCAGCGGGCGCACCGAATCGGCGCCGATGAACACGGTTTCCTCCGTGCCGCGCGCGTGCAGGATGCGGTCGGTGAAGACATGGCCGCGCTCCGGGTCGGCGGCGAGTTGGATCTCGTCCACCGCCAGGAAATGCACGCGGCGGTCCATCGGCATTGATTCGACGGTGCAGACGAAATAGGCCGGGTCGTTGGGGATGATCTTTTCTTCGCCGGTGATCAGCGCCACCTGGCGGGCGCCGGCGCGGGCGACCACCTTGTCATAGACCTCGCGGGCGAGCAGGCGGAGCGGCAGGCCGATGATGCCCGACGCATGGCCCAGCATCCGTTCGACCGCAAAGTGGGTCTTGCCCGTGTTGGTCGGGCCCAGAACTGCAGTGACGCGGGACGACCCGAAGGTCGGAACCAGACCGGCCATGGCGCCAGAGTCCGTCGTGCCGACTCCTCCGGTCAAGCGATAGTTCTGTGACATTGAGTCCTTGCCGCCAAATAATCTGGAGCGGTTGCCGGCCGCCCACTTGAATCAGACTCGGCAACCCCATATAGGCCAGTCGTTGCGTCAATCCTGACGCGGCCCCCCGGATGCCAGGCGCTGGCTCCGGCTGTCGTTCGAGCGCCCGAGAACGACGCATCCCGGCAGGCGTTGGCCCACCGCTAACTTCTGCAATTGCGCAGCCGTTCCCCGCCCTATCCGATGGCCAAGAAACCCAAAGCCCCCAATTCCGCCCCCAAGACGCTCGGTCCCGTGTCCGACCTCGAACGGCATTTGCCGAACGACTGGTGGAACACGCTGTTCAACTCGCTCTATCTCAAGACCGATGGCGATGTCGTCGAGAACGACATCAACACGCGCAACGAGATCGACCTGCTGATCCGCACCAGCGGTATCGAGGCGAATGACCAGATCCTCGACCTCTGCTGCGGCCAGGGCCGCCATGTGCTGGAACTGGCGAAGCGCGGCTTCCGCAACGTGCACGGCATCGACCGCTCGCGCTATCTCATCAGCCTTGCCCGCCGCCGCGCCAAGGCCGCCGGCCTTGATGTCACCTTGCGTGAAGGCGATGCGCGGCTCGTGCGCGTCAAGCCCAACACCTTCCATTGCATCACCCTGATGGGCAATTCCTTCGGCTATTTCGAGCGCGAGGAAGACGACGTCGCGGTGCTGGAGGCGGTGAAGCGCGCGCTTCTCTCGCGCGGTACCTTGGTGATGGACATCGCCGACGGCGACTGGATGCGCGAGCATTTCGAGCGCCGCTCGTGGGAATGGATCGACGAGAATCACTTCGTCTGCCGCGAACGCTCGCTGGCCAAGGACGGCCAGCGCCTGATCTCGCGCGAAGTGGTGGTGCATGCCGAGCGCGGCGTCATCGCCGACCAGTTCTATGCCGAACGCCTCTACAGCCGCAGCCAGATCGAGGCCGTGCTGGAAAGGGTCGGCTTCAGCGCCATCCGTGTGCACGAGTCGCTGGAAACCGCGTCCGACCGCAACCAGGACTTGGGCCTCATGGCCCACCGCCTGTTCCTGACCGCGGAAGGCCCGGCCAAGGCCGTGGCGGCCAAGCGCAGCACCGTGCCCTTCCCCGAGGTGACGGTGCTCCTGGGCGACCCGCGCCTGCCCGATTCGGTCAAGCTCGACGGCGCCTTCAACGCCGACGACTTCCGCACCATCGCCAAGTTGAAGGAAGCCCTCAACGAATTGCCGGGCTACACCTTCCGCTATCTCGACAACCACGCTTCGCTGCTGGCCGACCTGCGCGCCGACCCGCCGCAATTCGTCCTCAACCTGTGCGACGAGGGCTACAACAACAACGCCTTCCACGAACTGCATGTCCCGGCGATGCTGGAGATGCTTGGCATCCCCTACACCGGCTCGGGCCCGCAGGCGCTTGGCCTTTGCTATGACAAGGGACTGGTGCGCGCCATCGCGCAGTCGCTCGACATCCCGGTGCCGGCGGAAACCTTCTTCAACCCGTCCGACCAGGCGGCCAACCTGCCCTCGGTCTTCCCGGCGCTGATCAAGCCCAACTTCGGCGATTCCTCCATCGGCATCACGTCGAGCGCGGTGGTGCGCACGCCGGAAGAGGCGATCAACTACATCGCCAGCTTGCGCGACCTGCTGCCCGGCCGGCCGCTCCTGGTGCAGGAATACCTGGCGGGCACGGAATATTCGATCGGCGTGGTCGGCAACCCGGGTTTCGACTTCCATGTGCTGCCCGCGCTGGAAGTGGACTACACCGCGCTCGACCCCAGCCTGCCGCCGATCCTCGGCTATGAATCGAAGTGGGACCCGGCCTCGCCCTACTGGACGCAGATCAAGTATCGCGAGGCCCGCCGGCTCGACGACGAGCAGCGCCGCAAGCTCGCCGATTACTCGACCCTGCTGTTCGAACGGCTGGGCTGCCGCGACTATGTGCGCTTCGACTTCCGCGCCGACGACAAGGGCGTAATCAAGCTGCTCGAGGTGAACCCCAACCCCGGCTGGTGCTGGGACGGCAAGCTGAACCTGATGGCCGAATTCGCCGGCATGCGCTACGCCGACCTGCTGCGCGAGATCATCGAGGCCGCCCAGCAACGCGTCGCCGCCGCCCGCGCGAACAACCCCGCCAGCCAGGTGATGGCGGCGGAGTAGGGGGCGCGGGCCGGCGCTTCATCCTGGCTCCCTCAAAATAGCCAAGCCCTTGATTATGGCTGTGTCCTTGGCTTTGCTTCGTCCCGTGGGCCCGGGGCCCGGGCGGTTTGACACAGCCCGGCGGCCTCCGCAGACTCCCGCCCGATTGCGAGGATAGATGGCCGATTTTCCGAAGAAGACCCTGGATGACTGGAACAAGCTGGTGGCCGGCGAGCTGAAGGGCGCCGGCGCCGACAGCCTGGTCTGGCAGACGCCTGAGGGCCTTGCGGTGAAGCCGCTCTACACCGCCGCCGATCTTGAAGGCATGGACCTCTCCGGCCTGCCCGGCGTGCCGCCCTTCGTGCGCGGGCCGCGCGCCACCATGTATGCCAACCGGCCGTGGACGATCCGCCAGTATGCGGGCTTCTCCACGGCGGAAGAATCCAACGCCTTCTACCGCCGCGCGCTCGCGGGCGGACAGACTGGCCTGTCGGTCGCCTTCGACCTCGCCACCCATCGCGGCTACGATTCCGATCATCCGCGCGTCGAGGGCGATGTCGGCAAGGCCGGTGTCGCCATCGACACGGTCGAGGACATGAAGATCCTGTTCGACGGCATCCCGCTGGAAAAGGTCAGCGTGTCGATGACGATGAACGGCGCCGTGCTGCCGGTGCTCGCCGGCTACATCGTCGCGGGCGAGGAGCAGGGCGTGCCGCAGGCGAAGCTGTCGGGCACGATCCAGAACGACATCCTGAAAGAGTTCATGGTGCGGAACACCTATATCTATCCGCCCGAACCCTCGATGCGCATCGTCGCCGACATCATCGGCCACACCGCGCGCCACATGCCGAAGTTCAACTCGATCTCGATTTCCGGCTATCACATGCAGGAAGCGGGCGCGACGGCGGTGCAGGAACTCGCCTTCACGCTGGCCGACGGGCGCGAATATGTCCGCGCCGCGCTCAAGGCCGGGCTGAAGGTCGATGATTTCGCGCCGCGCCTTTCCTTCTTCTTCGCCATCGGCATGAACTTCTTCATGGAGGTCGCCAAGCTGCGCGCCGCCCGCCTGCTGTGGGCGGAGCTGATGGCCGATTTCGGCACCACCGATCCGCGCAGCCTGGCGCTGCGCACGCATTGCCAGACCTCGGGCGTGTCGCTGACCGAGCAGGACCCCTACAACAACATCGTGCGCACCACGGTGGAGGCGATGGCCGCCGTGCTCGGCGGCACGCAAAGCCTGCACACCAATGCCTTTGACGAGGCGCTGGCGCTGCCGTCCGACCTTGCCGCGCGCGTGGCGCGCAACACCCAGCTCATTATCGCGGAAGAAACCGGCATCCCGCATGTCGTCGATCCGCTCGGCGGTTCCTATTACGTCGAACACCTGACGCGCTCGCTGGCGAAGGCCGCGCGCGACCTGATCGACGAAGTGGAAAATCTCGGCGGCATGACCCGCGCGGTTACCGAGGGCATGCCGAAGATGAAGATCGAGGAATCGGCGGCGCGCCGCCAGGCCGCCATCGACCGCGGTCAGGAGGTCATCGTCGGCGTCAACAAATACCGCGCCGACCAGGACGACACGCCGATCCCCCTGCGCGACATCGACAACAACGCGGTGCGCGAAAGCCAGCTCGCGCGCCTGCGCAGCGTCAAGGCGAAGCGCGACGAGGCGAAGGTTCAGGCCGCGCTCACTGCGCTGACCGAAGGCGCGAAGGGCAATGCCAACCTGCTCGAACTCTCCATCGATGCCATGCGCGTGCGCG
>CAXNFA010000165.1:0-4798 GCA_964201105.1 Alphaproteobacteria bacterium
CTGGCCCTGGACCAGCATCAGCGCGAGGTCGAACTGCGCCTGGGCGATGCCATTCTCGGCGGCCCGGGTTACCCAGGTCCGCGCCACCCGGTCGTCGTGGGGGAAATGGATGCCTTCCTTGTACATGCGCGCCAGATAATACTGCGCCATGCCGACGCCTGACGCGGCGGCTTCGGCCAGCAACGGCGCGGCGCCGGCATAGTTGCCGTTCTGGAACCGCATGAAGCCCAGGTTGAACTGGGCGTCGGTATAGCCCTGCTTGGCCGATTGCTCGTACCAGTAGATCGCCTCGGTCATGTCCTGGTCGGTGCCGAAGCCATGGGCATACATGATGGCGACGTAGTTCTGCGCCACGGGGTCGCCCTTGCGCGCGAGCGGCAGCAGGTCGTGCCACGCGGCCACGCGGTCGCCCGCCATGAAGGCGGCAATGCCGGTCTTGAGGTCGGCCCGCGCCGCGCATGGCACCGCCAACGCCAGCAACAGGACGGCAGACGTGGTTCTGATCAGGAGCGGCAGGCGCACGGCAATATCCTCGCGCAATACCATGACGATAGAAGCCTCGACCCTTTGGCTCCACCCCTCTTTTTGCCGCAGGGAATTATCGCCCCTGCGGTGCGGGCATCGGCTTCGCCAGGTCGAAGGCATCGACGCAGGCGCCGAACATGCGGAATTGCTCCATGCGCAGCTCGGCGTCGTCCAGGGTCGGCGGCGGGCCGCCGGCCGGATGCCACCACAGCACCGTCTCGCTGTTCGCGACCGGCGGCGCCGATTGCACGAAGGCGCGCAGGGCCGGCAGCGATTCCCACAGGGTCAGGTCAATGGTCATATTGGGGAAATAGGGGCCGGCCTTGTTGCGGTAACGCCATAGGAAGCCGGGCGCCTTGTCCGTCGCGCCGGGTGGCACTTCGCGCACCGCCTGGGGGTTGGTGGCCGGGGCAAGGGTGAGCTTGGCAAGATGATACTGGCTCATGAATGGGTCCTTCAGGCGGGGCGCCAGGCGCCATGGAGCCCGGCGGGAATGCGGTGTGGCAGCTTCACCCGGGCGATCGGTCCTGCTGCGAGATGGTGCGCGTCGAGGACCACGAGGTCGGAGGTGTTGGCCGTCTTGTCGAATAGCAGCGTCAACAGATAGCCATCGCCCTCCGCGCCATGGGGGCGCGGCACGAAGGCGGGCTCGCCGCAACTGATGCCCGCGCCCGGGATATAGGAGTCGAGCGTGCGGCTGGTCCAGTCATAATGATGGACACAGTCAAAGGGGCCGCCGGGCTGCGCCCATCCGGCGCTGTAGCCATGGCGATAGGGTTGCGTGCGGAAACGCAAATCCATCACGGGCATCTCGCCCTGGCCGGGGCCGAAGGCCTCCTGCCGCACGCTGCCGGTGGCGAGGTCGACATGCCAGCGCTGCAGGCTGGGCAGCTTCAACGTCTTCATGTCGGGCCAGGAGCCATCGGCATCGGGGAAGAGCGCGCCGCGAGGGTAGAACATCGTGTCGCAGACAAGGATATGGCCATCGTCGAAGGCATTCATCGTGTGCGAGCCCCAGCCGCCCGGCATCTCGACCCAGCGGATGTCGCGGCCGGCCCCCTTGCGCGGCAGGACACCCAGCCAGGACGACCGCGTGCCTTCCCAGGCGACATAGGGCCCGCCGGCGGCGGCGCGGTTGCGGTCATACACGGCGGGCTGCACGCAGATGACGGCATATTTCGCGGTCAGGAACATGTCATGCGTCATGCTGTCATATGGAAGTGCGAAAGTGGCCGTATGCACCACCTTTCCGTCCCGATCCACGACATGATAGGTCGCGTCCCCCGGCTTCGGATGCGGCGCGGTGCGGCCAAACAGGTGCATTTCGCCATTCGCGGGGTCGATCTTGGGATGAACCATGACGTCATGCGGAATGCCACCACCAAAGTCATAGAGACCAAGGGTTTCCAGCGTGACGGGATCGATCTCGTGCGGCAGGCCGGTTTCCCACGTCGAGAAGACCTTGCCGTGATGGATCAGGATCGTGTCGTTGGCGGCGTTCAGGCTTTTGCCGGCGACGGCGGCATCACCGTCCCTGGGGCCGAACAGCGTGGGAAACAGCGCGCGGCCCGCCTTGCGCTCCAGCATGAAGCGCTCTGTCCTTGTCCAGCGGTTGACATAGGAGACGCGGCCGTCACGAAAGTGAAACGCATGGACCATGCCGTCGCCGTCATACCAGTTGGCATAGGGACCGCGCGGCGGATATTGGGGATTGGGTCCGTTGCGGTAGTAGCTGCCAGCGATCTCCGCCGGCAATTCGCCTTCCACCACGCAATCGGCGATATCGCCTTCGAGCAGCAGCGGGGCCATGGTGCCGGTCAGGCCAGGGATAGCGGGAAAGGGTTTCATGGAACCTCGACGCGGTCGGCAGGCGGGGGGCGCTTGCACCGGAGTCTACGCGTCCGCGTTGATCGGATGAAGCCATTGTGGTCCAGTGGCCGCTGACATGGCCCCTGCAAATCAACCGGGCACCGGCATGCTGGGTGTGGAAACCGGCATTCTCGACAGCTTCCCCGATCCCGTGGTCGTGGTCAGCAAGCTGCGCCTGGTCGTTGCCGCCAACCGCGCGGCCCGCGAAATCCTGGCCCAGAACTATCTTGGCCGCGACCTCGCGCTCTCCCTTCGCCATCCCGAGGTGCTGTCGGCCGTCGATGCGGTGCTGCAGTCGGCCGAAAGCGAGGAACTGGAATTCACCCTGCACGGCAATGTGCCCCGCATCTTCAACCTGCATGTCACGGCCATTCCGCCGTCTGACGGGGTGGGTGCCGAGGCCATCCTGCTGTTCCGCGATGTCACTGGCGCGCGCCGGTCCGACCAGATGCGGGCCGATTTCGTCGCCAATGTCAGCCATGAGCTGCGCTCGCCGCTGTCGGCGCTGCTGGGCTTCATCGAGACGCTGAAGGGAGCGGCCCGCAACGACGAGGCGGCGCGGATGCGCTTCCTCGACATCATGCAGGCGGAAGCCGAACGCATGACCCATCTGATCGACGACCTGCTGTCGCTGTCGCGGGTCGAGATCAACGAGCATGTCCAGCCGCGTGGGCGCACGGAACTGGTGCCGATCCTGCGCAGCATCGCGGTGGGGGTGGCCAATCGTGCCGCCAGCCAGGATGCGGCTCTGCAGCTCGACGCAGCGCCGGACCTGCCGGCGGTGGTGGGCGATCCCGACCAGCTGCGCCAGGTGTTCCAGAACCTGGTCGACAACGCTGTCAAATACGGCCGGCCCGGGACGCCGGTCGCAGTGACCATACGCGCCGTTGCGCGGATTCCCCAGATGGGCGGGCCGGGCGTCGCCGTGTCGGTGACAGACCAGGGGGACGGCATTCCCGCCGACGAGATTCCCCGCCTGACCGAGCGCTTCTACCGGGTCGACAAGGGCCGTTCGCGCAGCGTGGGCGGCACCGGGCTCGGCCTGGCTATCGTCAAGCATATCGTCAGCCGCCACCGCGGCCACCTGCAGATCGACAGCACGCAGGGCGTCGGCAGCACCTTCACGGTCACCCTGCCGGTTGCGACTGCCTGAGACACGCCTTGTTGATCAAGGATTTGGGCTGCCGCCAGCTCTGTCATAAAATCGTAACAATATCGTAACATAAGAGTCACCCCGGCCCCCTATACCGGGGCGGTGCAGGGAGCGTTGGCGGCCGGGCGTTGTGTCCGGCAGGTCATCCCGGCTCTTTGGCTACCGTGAGGAGTTTCTCCATGAAGCATGTTTTTGGCGCCGTCGCGCTTGCCGCGGCGTTTGCCGTGGCCGCCCCGGCCATGGCCCAGGGCGTTGACCCGAAGCTGCCGGCTTACAAGTCTGTCTCGGGCGTGTCGGGCAACCTGAAGTCGATCGGGTCCGATACCCTCAACAACCTGATGACCCTGTGGTCGGAAGGCTTCCGCGCTGCCTATCCCAGCGTGCAGATTGAAATCGAAGGCAAGGGGTCAGGGACCGCCCCGCCGGCGCTGATTGCTGGCACCGCCCAGTTCGCGCCGATGTCGCGCCCGATGAAGGCCGCGGAAATCGACGAGTTCAAGAAGAAGTACGGTTATGAGCCGGCGGTCGTCCGCAGCGCGGTCGACGCCCTTGCGGTCTACGTCCACAAGGACAACCCGATCAAGTGCCTGTCGCTGCAGCAGGTCGATGCGATCTTCTCCAAGACCCGCAAGGGTGGCGGCACGAAGGATCTGGCGACGTGGGGCGATGTTGGTCTGACCGGCGAATGGGCCAGCAAGCCGATCTCGCTCTATGGCCGCAACTCTGCCTCGGGCACCTATGGCTATTACAAGGAAGTCGCGCTCTTCAATGGCGACTACAAGGATACCGTGAAGGAACAGCCGGGTTCGTCGGCGGTTGTCCAGGGCGTTGCCTCGGACATGTTCGGCATCGGCTATTCCGGCGTCGGCTACAAGACGGCCGATGTGCGCTTCGTGCCGATCGCGGCCAAGGACGGCGGCACCTGCTTCGAGCCGACCGCGGAAAACGCCTATAGCGGCGACTTCCCGATCTCGCGCTTCCTCTACGTCTATGTGAACAAGGATCCGAACAAGGCGCTCGACCCGGTTCGCGGCGAGTTCATCAAGTATGTCTACTCGAAGCAGGGTCAGGAAGTCGTCGTGAAGGACGGCTACTTCCCGGTGACCGCCGATTTCGCGGCGGATGACCTGAAGAAGCTGGGCCTTTCCACCGGCACCGGTTCGTAACCTTCTAAGGCGACGGGCCACCGTCGTTTGATGATCGCGGGCGGCTTCCCACCAGAAGCCGCCCGCATTCCTCTTGAACTCGAGT
>CAXNFA010000166.1:0-4787 GCA_964201105.1 Alphaproteobacteria bacterium
GACCAGTTCGGCTTCTCGGCGGTCGAGTCGATCATGCGCGGCGTCAGCGTCGGCATCCCGGTCACCAGCGTCGCGACGATCATGCCGGTGATGGGCCAGGCGATCTATGTGCTCAGCAAAAGCAACATCAACACGCCGGCCGACCTCAAGGGCAAGACCATCGCCATCACCCCGGGCGGCACCAACGAAGCGCTGCTGCCGGCCGTGCTGCAGACCGTCGGCCTGAAGGAGTCCGATGTGAAGCAGGTCGCCGTTGATCCAGCAGCCAAGCTGCGGATGATGCTCAACGGCGACTTCGATTCGATGATGGCGACGGGCTGGGCGCATTCGCTCTTCGATGCCGCTGGCGGCACCCGCGCCTTCATCTATTCCGACTATGGCGTGAAGATTGTCGGCTACAGCATTGTAGCCAATTCTGAAGTGACGAAGAAGAACCCCGACCTGGTCAAGCGCTTCGTCGCCGCCACCGCAAAGTCGTGGGAATACGCGCAGAAGAATCCGGAAGAAGCAGTGGATGCGCTGGCGAAGAACTCGCCGCCGAATGCCGACCCGGCGCGCCGCAAGGGCAACAGCGTCGACTTCGCCAACTCGCTGAAGTTCGTCGGCCTCGCCGTTCCGGGCAAGCCCTTCGGCATGCAGTCCGAAAAGGACTGGAAGGACACGCAGGCGCTTCTGCTCCAGTACAAGGTCCTGGAAAAGGAAATGCCGATCTCGTCCTACATGACCAACGAGTTTGTCGCTGGCGGCGCTGCGACCAACTGAGTGCCTGAAGGGCGGCGCATCCCGCGCCGCCCTTCATCTTTCTTCCAGTGAGTTGACCATCCGATGACCATCGCCCCTGCCTCGACAGACCGTCGCAATTTCCCGACCATTGATCCCATCACGCTGGAGATCATCGGCGGCACCATCGAAGCGACGCGCCGGGAAATGGAATTGCAGATCGAGCGCACGGCGCGCTCGGTGGTTATTCGCGAAGGGCGGGACTATCGCGCTGGCCTTTTTGATCGCCACGGCCGCAATGTTTCTTCGGCGTCGGGTGCGGCCCATGTCGACCCGATCCTGCAGAATTACAAGATCGAGGAGATCGAGGACGGCGACGTCTTCATTTGGAACGATCCGTTCAAGTCGGCCGGTGGCCTGACCCATCTGCCCGACCTGTGCGTCACCCAGCCGGTGATCTGGCGTGGCGAACTGGTCGCCTATGCCCAGGCCTTTGGCCATGTCACCGATGTCGGCGGCCTTGTGCCGGGCAGCGTCATGATCGGCGCCACCGATATCCACCAGGAAGGCATCATCATCCCGCCGGTGAAGATCCTGTCGGCTGGCAAGGTGATCGAGCCGCTCTACCGCACCATCATCAACAACAGCCGCTATCCGCACGATGTGCAGGGCGACCTCGACGCCGTCATCATGGCCTGCAAGGTGGGCGTGGCGCGCGTGCGCGACTTGTTCGAGCGCTATGGTGCCGATGTGGTCGATGCGGGCTTCGAGGAATTGCTGGAGCGCTGCGCCCGCGCGCTCCGCGAAGTGGCCTTCCCGCAGATTCCGGATGGCGAGTATCCGTTCGAGGACTTCGTCGAGGTTGTTGGCGCCACGCCGGCGGAACCGCGACGCTTCATCCCGCTCAAGGTGACGATGAAGAAGGAAGGCGAGCATGTGACCTTCGACTTCGAAGGCACTGGCGCGCAGTCCAAGGCCTCGATCAACATCGCGGGCGACGACCGCTTCTATGTGAAATACCTGGTCTCGATCTTCCGCAACCTCGTGCCGGACACGATCTTCAACGGCGGTGCCATCCGTGCCATCTCGGTGAAGGTACCTCCCGGCACTGTGTTGTCGTCGAAGTACCCGGCACCAGCCTCCTGCCGCGCCTACACGCTGTTCCGCATTCCCGAGCTTTGCCTGGGGGCGCTGTCTCGCTCGCTCGGCGGCCTGACACCGGGCTCCTCCGACACACGCTCGACCTGGGGCGTTGCCATGCAGGGTGCAAATGGCGAGCGTCTCTTCTTCCGGGACGGCATTGGCGGCGGTGGCGGCGGCCGCAGTGGCGCCGACGGCTCAGATGCGCTTAACGGCAACGTGCGCGGGCGCAGCCGGCCGGTCGAGTTCATGGAGGCGCATTATCCCCTGGTGGTGGACGAGGAGGGCTTGCGTCCAGACTCCGGGGGGGCCGGCGAATATCGCGGCGGCTTCGGCGTGCAACGCCAGATTCGCTTCCTGGTTGACGGCAGTATCCATGTCATTGACGACCGCCTGCAGACACAACCCTGGGGCGTCGCTGGCGGCAAGGCGGGGGCAGGCACAAGCTACACGCTCAACCCTGGCGCGCCCGACGAGAAGCGCATCATGCACAAGGTCGATGCGGTGCCGGTCAAGGCCGGCGACCGGCTGCGCGGCATGACCTGCGGTGGCGGCGGCTGGGGCGACCCGCTGCGCCGGCCGGTCGAGAAGGTGGCGGATGATCTCGCGCTGGGGCTTGTCACGCCGGATGTCGCGCGGAACTCCTATGGCGTCGTCGTGAAGTCCGATGGCGGTGTCGATGCGGCCGCGACGGCGAAGCTGCGCGCGGGCGCGCAGGCCGGCTCTGCCGGCCTGTTCGACCGCGGCACCCGCTTCACCACGCTGGAAAGCGTCGGCGATATTTCCTGGACGGCGCCGAACTGAGGAGCAAAGCGATGCGTCAGATGGCCCATGCGATGATGGCCGTGCCCGACCATGACGAATGGGCGCGCGATTCCTTCATCACCAGCTTCAAGAGCCATATCTCCGTCACCGTGACGCCCGGCAACAAGGTGGCGATGGAACGCCGCGTGCTGCCCGCCTTCCGCAAGGAGAAGGGACGTGATCCCGCCAGCCGCGGCGAATTGCGCAAGGCGATGGAGAAGGACAGTTACCACCAGTCCTGGGGCTCGCTCATGCGCGTGGCGCAGGAGCAGATGTGGGATTCGATCGAAGGCAGCGTGTCACGCCAGCTGCCCGACCTGATCAAAACCGCGAAAGCCATGAAGGGTGGCCGGAGCACGCTGCGCCTGGCCGAGGGTATCACCCTGCCGCGCTATCTCAGCGAGATCGACAACCACTGCATGCCCGGCAGCTATGGGGCCGAAGTCTGCGACGACGACGTACGGGCTGGCGCCATCTATGACCGTGGCGCCTTCGCTTATCATCTGGGCGCACGCGGCGCGGCGCATGATGCGAATGGCCGCGTGCTCGCCGCCTTCCTGAAGGGCACTTATCCGAAGCTGCAGCCGAAGCGCATCCTCGATATGGGCTGTTCGGTCGGCCACATGACCACGGGCCTCGCCAACTACTTTCCCGATTCCGAGATCCACGCCATCGATATTGGCCCGGCCATGCTTCGCTATGCCCATGCGCGGGCAACGGCGCTGGGCGTCGCGATCCATTTCGCGCAGCAGAGCGCCGAGAAGACGGATTACCCGGACGGTCACTACGACCTGATCGTCTCGAGCAACCTGTTCCACGAGACCTCGCGGACGGCGGCGCCCGCCATCCTGCAGGAGTGCCACCGCCTGCTGCGCAAGGGCGGGGTCGTCGCCCATATGGAAGTGCCGGTCCGCTATGCCGACATGGCGCTCTACAACCAGGTGATGCGGGGCTGGCAGACTTATTACAACGGCGAGCCCTTCTGGGACGCGGTCTGCGCGACCGACATGGACGCCTTGGCGCGCAAGGCTGGCTTTGCTGACGCGCGTTCCGGCTATGTGAAGCGCTCGGCCGATCCGGTCAACGACCCGCGCACCTTTGCCGATGCCCCGAGCGAAGGCAACGATTACCGCTGGATTCTGACAGGGACACGTTGATGATCACCGAGTACACGACTGCCCGTCCCAACCGGATCGAAGTCGATCCGATCACGCTTGAGATCATTGGCGGGACCGTGGAATCCACCCGTCGTGAAATGGAACTCCAGATCGAGCGCACGGCGCGTTCGGTGGTCATACGCGAAGGCCGTGATTATCGCGCCGGGGTGTTCGACCGCTATGGCCGCAACGTGTCGTCGGCGTCCGGCGCGGCCCATGTCGATCCCATCCTGCAGAATTACAAGATCGAGGACGTGCATGAAGGCGATGTCTTCATCTGGAATGATCCCTTCAAGTCGGCCGGCGGACTGACCCATCTGCCTGACCTCTGCATCACCCAGCCGGTGTTCTGGAACGGCCAGTTGGTCGCCTACACCCAGGCCTATGGTCATGTCACTGACATCGGCGGCCTGGTGCCGGGCAGCGTGATGATCGGCGCCACCGACATTCACCAGGAAGGCCTCATCATCCCGCCGGTGAAGATCATGGACCGCGGCAAGATGATCGAGCCGCTCTACCGCCTGATCCTCAACAACAGCCGCTATCCCGACGATGTGCGCGGTGACCTTGATGCCGAGATAATGGCCTGCCGCGTGGGCGTGGCGCGCGTCCAGGGCCTGTTCGACCGCTACGGCGCCGATATGGTCGATGCCTGTTTTGAAGAGCTGCTGGAACGCTGCGCCAAGGCGCTGCGCGAGGTGGCCTTCCCGCAGATTCCGGACGGCGAATATCCCTTCGAAGACTTCATCGAGATCGCCGGCGCCGTGCCGGCGGAGAAGCGCCCTTTCATTCGCCTGAAGGTGACGCTGAAGAAGAAGGGGGACCATGTCACCTTCGACTTCACCGGCACGGATTCACAGTCCAAGGCCTCGATCAACATCGCGGGCGACGAACGCTACTACACCAAATACGTCGTCTCGATCTTCCGCAACCTGGTGCCCGACACGGTGTTCAACGGCGGCGCCG
>CAXNFA010000167.1:0-4768 GCA_964201105.1 Alphaproteobacteria bacterium
TCGCGCGACCGCCAGCTTAATGGCTGCGCGCAGCTGTTCGGACTGTTCGAAATAATGCTCAGCGCACTCCGCCAGCGTCTTGCCTGACAGGGCCACAATGCCCTGATAGCGATCCGCTTCCAGCCGGTGATCTACCGTCCAGGAGAAGTAGCCCGTACCGAGCAACTTGTTGATGCCAATATCCGACCGGCCTTCGCGCGCGACCAGTGTAGCAACCGCCTCGGCATCGTATTTGGCATAGGCCCGCAGCTGCCCGGGCGATTCGAAATCCGCCACCAGCACGCTGACCGGGCCGTCGCCGCGAATCTGCAGGGTGAAGATTCCGTCGAATTTCAGCGCCGTGGCCAGCGTGGCGGCCAGCGCCAGCATTTCGGCAAGGATGAAGGAGACGGGATCGGGATAGCCGTGGCGGCCAATAATCTCGTCCGCGGCCGGCCCCAGGCGCACGAAGCGCCCGCGCACACCCTGCTTGTCAACCTGGAAAGGCTGGGAGAAATCGTCTGCGAGGGTAACCGGTGACCTGGCCATTCAGCCGAAGCACCAGGTCAGGATGCCCTTCTGGGCATGCAGGCGATTCTCGGCTTCGTCCCACACCACCGATTGCGGTCCATCGATGACGGAGGCCGTCACCTCGTCGCCGCGATGGGCGGGCAGGCAATGCATGAACAGGGCGTCGGATTTCGCCAGGCCCATCAGCCGGTCGTTGACCTGATAGGGCGCCAGCAGGTTGTGACGGCGGCCACGCAAGGCGGCACCATTCTCGCCAGCTTCCTCGCTCATCGACAGCCAGACATCGGTGACGACGCAATCGGCGTTCTTCACGGCATCGTCGGGCCGTTCGACCACCACGACATCGCCGCCCTGGGCCTTGGCCCAGGCAATCACTTCGGCAGACGGCGCACGTTCCTGCGGGCAGGCAAGCTTGAGGCCAAAGCCAAATCGCACCGCGGCATGGATCCAGGTCATCGCGACGTTGTTGCCATCGCCTGCCCAGGCAACGGAGCGCCCCTTGATCGGCCCGCGATGCTCTTCATAGGTCATCACGTCGGCGAGAACCTGGCAGGGATGGCTACGGTCGGTCAGCCCGTTGATGACGGGAACAGTCGCGTTGGCCGCCAGTTCCGTCAGGATGTCGTGCCGCGTCGTGCGAATCATCACCGCATCGACATAGCGCGACAACACGCGCGCAGTGTCGGCCACGGTCTCTCCACGTCCGAGCTGCATGTCATTGCCATTCAGGTAAAGCGTGTCGCCCCCCAGCTGGCGCATCGCCATCTCGAAGGAGACACGTGTTCGGGTGGATGGCTTCTCGAAGATCATCGCCAGCGTCTTGCCGCCCAGCGGACGGTCGATATCCGCCGTCCCGCGGCTCATGCCGCGCCGCTTTTCCTTGCGGGCACTGGCGTTGCTGAGAATTCCCCGCAGCGTCGCACCGTCGAATTCATGCAGGTCGAGAAAGTGGTTGGGCGCCGTCACGACACCATCGACCCGAGCGTCTTGTCGATGATGGCGAGACCTTCATCCACTTCCTTTTCGCCGACGATCAGCGGCGGTAGCAGGCGGATCACATTGTCGCCAGCCGACACGGTGAGCAGACCATTGCCCCGCAGCGCATCGATCAGCTTGGCCGAATCGGTGTGGCAGCGCAGACCCACAAGCAGGCCCTTGCCACGCACTTCCGCCACCTTGTTGCCGTGACGGGCGACGATGCCTTCGAGTCCCTTGCGCATGCGTTCGCCCATGGCGACGACATGATCGAGGAAGCCGGGCGCCAGCACTTCGCCGAGCACGGCATTGGCCGCCGCGGTGGCAAGCGGATTGCCGCCGAAAGTGGAGCCATGCGTGCCGGCCAGCATGCCAACGGCAGCCTTTTCCGTCGCCAGGCAGGCGCCGATCGGGAAGCCACCGCCAAGACCCTTGGCACTCGACATCACGTCCGGGGTGACGCCGGCGAATTCATGGGCGAAGAGCTTGCCGGTGCGGCCGATGCCGGTCTGCACTTCGTCGAAGAACAGCAGCAGGCCATTGGCGTCGCACAGCGCGCGCAATTCCTGGAGATAGGCGGTCGGCACGATCTTGAGGCCGCTTTCGCCCTGGATCGGCTCAATCAGGATGCCGGCCGTTTCGGGGCCAATGGCCGCCCTCATTGCTGCGATATCACCAAAGGGAACCTGATCGAAGCCGTCGACGATGGGGCCGAAGCCCTTCAGGTGCTTGTCCTGCCGGCCGGCGGCGAGCGTCGCCAGCGTGCGGCCGTGAAAGGCGCCTTCGACCGTGATGATGCGGAAGCGTTCGGGATGGCCAGTGGCGGACTGGTATTTGCGCACGACCTTGATGCCGCATTCCACCGCTTCCGCGCCGGAATTGCCGAAGAAGACCGTGTCGGCAAAGCTGTTCTTCACCAGCGTGTCGGCGAGCTGCTCCTGGCCTGGGATGCGGAACAGGTTCGAGGTGTGCCAGACGCCCTGGATCGCCCGGGTCATCGCCTCGACCAGGCGCGGATGGCCGTGGCCCAGCGCCGTCACGGCAATGCCGGAGGAGAAGTCGAGAAAACGCCGACCATTGGCGTCGAAAATGTAGGCGCCCTCGCCCCGCACAAACGCCACATCGGCGCGGGCGTAGGTCGGCATGACCGCGGTGACCACGTCGGAACTCCCGATCTCTCGGTGAAAACCCGCCTGAGCGGCAGGAAAGCGGGTGAGTATGGTGAGGGGCCTGCAGCCTGTCAATTGCGGTAAAGCCGCCGGAAAGGCCGGAAATCGGCCCTTTCTACTTCAGGCCTTGAGCTTGTAGCCGGTCGCGAGCAGGCGGTAGCAGAGCGACCACATCACCATGTTGAGACCGATCAGCAGGCCAAGCCCGATCCAGACCGGGCTGTCGGCATGGCCGATCAGGCCCGAGCGAAAGCCGTCGATCATGTAGAAAAACGGGTTCGCGTGGCTGATCTGCTGGAACAGCGGCGGCAGCCGGTCCACCGAATAGAAGGTACCCGACAGGAAGGTGAGCGGCGTGACGAAGAAGTTGGTGATGGTCGCGATGTCATCAAACTTGTTGGCCCAGATGCCGACCACGACACCCGCCACCGACATCAGCAGAGCGCCCAGGACGGCAAAGCCCAGCACCAGGAAGATGTTGTCGAGCGTGAACGGCACAAAGACATAGAGCATCGCCGCCACGAAGACGCCGACCACCAGGCCACGCGTTGCGCCGCCCAACGCGAATCCCAGCATCAACTCGCCCGCTGTCAGCGGCGGCATCAGCAGGTCGACGATATTGCCCTGCATCTTCGAGACCATGAGCGTCGACGTGGCGTTCTGGAATGCGTTCTGCACCACGGCCATCATGATGAGGCCCGGCGCCAGGAACTGGTCGAAGGGAACACCGCCCACCATGGAGCCAGACCGGCCCATGGCGATGGAGAAGACGACGAGGAACAGCAGCGAGGTGATGGCTGGCGCCACGATGGTCTGCATCGCCATCTTGCCGAAGCGCTTCACCTCGCGGGCGTAGAGCGCCCACAGGCCACGCCAGTTGACGGCGCCGAACGTTCGAACGGGCAGGAGCGGGCGCGGAGGGATTATGGTCAAGGTTCGTCTTCCGGGTGTGGGGCGGGAGTGATCGGCAGCGGCCTGGTCTTCACCGTCTGGCTGCGCGCTGCGGCCGGGCCAGCTTGCTCGGGCGCCGCGTTGGGGTCGAGCAATTGCTGCTGCTGTGGGCTGCCGACAATCTGCACGGTAGAGACACGGAAGGGGTTGTCGATCCCTTCCTTCTCGAAGCGCATGCGGATGCGGCGGTTGTATTCGCGGCCGATGCGCCATTGCTGACCGGCGCGCGTCTTGACCCGGCCGCGCAGGATGGCTGTGGATTTTTCGAAGCGATCGATTCCCATCACCTCGAACGGACCGAGCATGTCGATGCCATAGGCCTTGTCGTTGCTAAGATCAGCGCCGACTTCGGCCATGATCTTAGCAATGTGATCCGTGTCCGTCTCGAACGCCACGGGAATATCGGCGATGAAAATCGCAAAGTCCTTCGTCAGGTTGGTGACGACATCGACGGCACTGAAGGGAATGGTGTGAAGGGTGCCATAGGCATCGCGCAGCCGGATGGTACGGATCGAGATTCCCTCCACCGTGCCCGTCTTGCCTGAAACAGTGGCGACATCACCGATCGCAATCGTGTCTTCGAACAGGATAAACGCGCCCGTGATGATGTCCTTCACCAGCGTTTGCGCACCGAAGCCGACGGCCAGGCCGATGACGCCCGCCCCCGCCAGCAACGGCGCGATATTGACACCGACTTCTGACAGGATCGCCAGCACCGCCATCGTGGAAATGACCACCATGATGACATTGCGGGCAAGGGGCAGCAGTGTGCGCCCCCGCGCGCTGCGGGCAAATCGATTGCGACCGTTGTCCCGCAGCAGACGGTCGATGGCGGCGCTGGCCATTTCCCAGGCGAAGAGGGCGACTAGCGCGATCAGCACAATGGAGACAACGCGCGCCACAATGCTGCGACCGACCGGCGTACCGAACAGGCCCAGCACATCGACACCCCAGCCCTGCAGGATGACCACGACGGCAATGATGTAGATGACCCCTTCCAGCAACTGACGCAGGACGAGGATGTAGCGATTGGCGCGAGCCTCAATGCCGGGGTAGCGGGCCTTCACTTCGTCGCTGATATGAAACAGGCGTTCGCTTCCGCGGCGCACCAAGAAGAGCAGCACCCAGGCACCGAGGATGGCGATGACCATCTGCACGGTGCC
>CAXNFA010000168.1:0-4753 GCA_964201105.1 Alphaproteobacteria bacterium
ATAGCCTGCGGCGGCTTGACGCGCGGCGGATCGTGCGCTTGTGGACTGCACCGCCGGGGCGCATCTACACTCCATGACTGAGATGACGCTGTCCCCCCTTCCAGTGCACGACACCCGCAACGTCTGGCAGGCGATCTGGCGTGGTCTGACCGGCCACTGCCCGCGCTGTGGCGAGGGCAAGCTCTTCCGAAAGTATCTCAAGGTGGCGGACACCTGTCCGGCCTGCGGCCTAGAACTGCATGAGCAGCGGGCCGATGACGCGCCGCCCTATATCGTGCTGATGATCGTTGGCCACCTGGTTGTGCCGGCGGCACTGATGGTGGAAACCGCCTTCCAGCCGGAGATGTGGGTACATACGGTGTTGTGGGCCCCGGCCTGCCTGATCCTGCCGCTGTGGCTGCTGCCCAAGGCCAAGGGTGCGATGGTAGGCCTGCAATGGGCGCTCCGCATGCATGGCTTCGGCAGTCCTTCGCCCATCGACGTTGATTAATCGGACCCGCTGCCTACACTAGGCAGCGGCGCCATACCGGGCGCTGATCAATCGAGCCACCGCCTGCCATGAGCGCCCTTCGCCCGCGCGATGCTGCCAGCCTTGTTCTTCTGCGCGAGGACAAGGACGGGCCGCGCATCCTGATGGGCCGCCGGCCGCCGAAGCAGGCCTTCATGCCCGACGTCTACGTATTTCCAGGTGGCGCTGTCGATCCGCGCGATGGTTATGTGCCGGTCGCCCGCGACCTACGCCCTGAGGTGCAGCAGGCGCTGGCGCGCGGCTGCACGCATCACCGCGCCCGCGCCATCGCCCTCGCCGCCTTGCGCGAGACGCAGGAAGAGACGGGCCTGTTTGTCGGCCGCGCGGCCGCGCAGCCGAAGCGCGGGCTGCACCCCGCGTGGAAGCCGTTTGGCGATATGGGATTGCTGCCTGATCTCGGCAGCCTGGAATTTCTCGCCCATGCGGTGACGCCACCAGGCCCGCCGCGTCGCTTCCACGCCCGATTCTTCCTGGCCGACGGCAACGAAGCCACTGGCACACTGAAAAGCAACGGCGAGCTGCTCGACCTCGACTGGTATCCGATGGATATGCTGAAGACGCTGCCAATGGCGAGCATCACCCAGCTTGTCCTGCAGGAAGTGGACAAGTCCCGCCCCGGCAACACGCCGACAGAGCGCGCCGTGCCCTTCTTCAGCCGCCGCCATGGCCGCCGTGTGGTGCGCTATGAGAAAGCCGACGGCAGCGTGGTCCACGCGGGCTTCGACCTGACCAGCCCGCATGATGTGAAAAGCCCCAAGGAGAAGGTCTGAGCGATGCCAATTCATCCGCAGGCGCAAGCCGTTCAGGATCTGGGCCAGGCCGACAATTTCGACTTCGCCACCATCACTGCTGCCGCCGTGCGTCAGGTGATGGACACGCGCGCCGTCGCCATCAATGCGAAGCCACCGGCGGTGAGCCGCGTCGAGGAACGCTTCATCCCCGGCCCCGGCGGACCGATGCGGATTCGCTTCTACTGGCCGCTTGAGATGTCCAAGGGACCGCTGCCGGTCTACGTTTTCTTCCACTCTGGCGGCTACGTCGTCTACACGGTGGAAAGCGCTGACCCGCAATGCCGCATCGTCGCCAACGCGGCGGGCTGCATCGTGGCCAATGTCGAATATCGGCAGGCGCCCGAGGCACCGGCGCCGGCCGCGGCGGAAGACGCCATCGCTGCCATCGCCTGGCTGCGCGCCAATGCGGCGAGCCTGGGTGGTGACCCGAAGCGCGTCGCCGCCGGCGGTGAATCCTGCGGAGGCACCATGGCGAGCGTCGCCGCCATCGACGCACGCGACCGCGGGCTGCCGCAACTGCTGGAAGTGGTCATGGTCGGGCCGCTGGTGGAGATGAAACTCGACAGTACTGTCGGCGGGCTGGCCGGCTGGATGCGCCGGCAAGTGGTGGCCAATCTCGCCTCCCCGCTTGACTGGCGCGTCTCGCCGCTCGCCAGCGCCAATCTCAAGGGCCTGCCGCCCCACCTGATCATCGCCGGCGAATTCGACGGGTTGCGGGGCCAGAGTGAGGCCTATGCCGACAAGCTGAAGGCCGCGGGCGCGGTTGCGGAATACCACTGCGTGCCCGGCATGATCCACAATTTCACCGGCATGGGCGGGCGCATCGACGCCGCGCATGACAGTCTGGCCCTAATCGCCCGATCGCTGAAGAAAGCCTTCCAGACCGCCTGATCATTGATAAATCAGGGAAAAATCTGGCCTGAGGCCGGACCTTCCGTGCAGCCGCTTGACTTGAGGGGGGAAGTGGCTATTTTCCCCGCCTCTGTGGCCGCGAAACCGGCCGCGCAAGGAGTTCCCTATGGCTAAGCCGACCGTCGTCAAGATCAAGCTGCTGAGCACGGCTGACACCGGTTTCTTCTATGTCACCAAGAAGAACCCGCGCACGAAGACCGAAAAGCTCGTCATGAAGAAGTACGACCCGGTTGTGCGCAAGCATGTCGAGTTCAAGGAAGCCCGCATCAAATAGGCGCGCCTGTCTCGCATCCGATCGAAAAGCCGCCACCTTGGCGGCTTTTTGCGTTCAGGCCCCCTTTGCACGAGCCCTCCGATGTCGTCCCTGCTCCACCCCGATGTCCTCAGCCAGATGGACTTCACGCTGCGGCGTGATCGCCCGCTGATCGTCAGCGACGTCGACGAGGTGCTGGTGCGTTTCATCAAGGGGATGGAAGACTATCTCACCGAGCGCGGCCTCTATTACGACTGGAAGCACTACGACTTCGACGGCACCATCCGCCGCCGGGCCGATGAAACGCTCGTCACACGCGACGAGATGATGCATATCCACGATGGCTTCCTGCGCGACCGGCTGGAGCATCTGGAACCGGTGCCCGGCGGCGCCGAGGCGCTGATCGCGCTGTCAGAGCGCGCGCAGATCGTCATCCTGACCAACCTGCCCGCCCAGGCGACGGAGCAGCGCCGGCGCGGGCTGGAAAAGCTCGGCCTGCGTCATCCCATCGTTGCCAATGTCGGCGGCAAGGGCCCGGCCATGCGGCATCTCGCCAGTCTGGTCGAAGCGCCCACCTTCTTCCTTGACGATCTGCCGTCGCACCATGCCTCCGTCGCCGTTGCCTCGCCGGCTACGACCCGCGTGCATTTCGTCGAGGACGAACGGCTGGTGAGGCTGATGGGCGACGCCGACAGCCACCACCGCACCGACCAGTGGCCCGTGGCGCGCGCCTTCATCGAAGACAGGCTATCCGCCGCCGGTTTCTGAATCGCTGGACAGACCGCGCACCGCACGCCACCGTTCTAACCATGGCGGAACAACTTTCCATCGGCGTGGACCTTGGCGGCACCAAGATCGAAGCCGTCGCGTTGCATGACGATGGGCGCGAGGCACGACGGCTGCGCATCGCGTCACCACAGGGCAACTACGCCAACACGGTCGGTGCGATCCGCGATCTGGTTGCCACCGTCAGCCAGGGCCTCCATTGCGCGCCCGAGGTCGGCATCGGTATTCCCGGCACGATCTCGCCGGTCACCCGGCTGGTGAAGAACGCCAATTCCACCTGGCTGATCGGCCATCCCTTCGATCGTGATCTTGCGGCCGCATTGCAGCGCCCCGTGCGGCTTGCGAATGACGCCAATTGCTTTGCCATTTCCGAGGCGATGGATGGAGTGGCGGCCGGTGCCGATGTGGTGTTCGGCGTCATCCTGGGGACCGGCACGGGATCTGGCCTCGTGGTGCATGGCCGCGTGGTTGGGGGCATTAACGGCGTTGCCGGCGAGTGGGGCCACAATCCCCTGCCTTGGCCGACTGACGATGAACGCCCGGGGCGCGGCTGCTATTGTGGGCAGTCCGGTTGCATCGAGACCTTCCTGTCCGGTCCCGGCCTTGCCGCCGATCATGCGGCGGCCACCGGAGAGAGTCTGACGGCCGCCGAAATTGCTGCGTCTGACACACCGGGCGCCCGCGCCTCGCTCGCGCGCTACGAACAGCGCCTCGCCCGCGGACTCGCCCATATCATCAACATCCTCGACCCCGACATGATCGTGCTGGGGGGCAGCCTCGGCCGCATCGGACGGCTCTACACCAACGTCCCAAAACTCTGGACGCAGTGGGTGTTCGGTGGCGAAGCCGCCACCCGCCTTGCCGCGCCACGCCACGGGGATGCCAGCGGCGTGCGCGGCGCAGCCCGCCTGTGGCGCGCCTCTTCTCCCTTCACCTGAAAGGACAACGCATGGCACAACGCAGCTACAAGGGCCGCATCGATTACATTCGGGACAATGGCGGTGTGAAAGGCCGCGAATTCTTCAGCGTCACGGTGCAGGACGACGGCATGCGCACCATCCGCGCGCAATGCGAGATGGACGACATCGGCCTGCTGCGCGATGTGGTGCAGACGGTGGATGCCAACTGGATGCCGGTCGACGCCTTCGTCCGCCTGACGCAGAAGGGCGAGTTCATGGGCAGCGGCTGGTTCCGCTTCGACGCCACCGGCGCCGAATGCGAAGCCTTCACCCGCAATGAGGGCCGCATCTCGCAGCGTGTGGAGACCGGCACGCCGATCCGCATCTTCGCGTCGCATCCGCTGATGACCGACGGCTGGCAGACCAAGACCTTCGACCACGCAAGCGGGCAGAAGACGCAGGTGATCGCGCCCTGGGCGAATCCGTCGCCGCGCGCCGATGGCGGATCGGGCCCGATGATCGGCCTCGGCCGGAAGACGCTCAGCTCTGCGGGAGAGGACGAGCTGATCGTGCCCGCCGGCCC
>CAXNFA010000169.1:0-4745 GCA_964201105.1 Alphaproteobacteria bacterium
AAACCACGAGGCAGCGGCCGTGCCCTTCTATTCCCCGGGTGGAGCGCCTATACTCCCCCCGCCGGCTTGCCGGATATGGCGATAAACGCAGCGTGGCATAAGCGGAGCGGACCCGGGGGCAGTGCCCGGCGCCTCCACCACCAGCGCACCGGCCCGGTTTCGGGCCATCTCGGGGTGCGTTCGTGCTGGGGGCGAACCAGGATCGACGCACGTGGTAAAGGCGCTGTTTTTGCTCGGTATGGTACCACCGTTATCGGACCAAACCACGAGTGCCAACGATAACCGTATGGTCCTCGCCGCCTAACTTAGTTAGGTGACGCGGTTCGGGGGGCACCGGGCAACAGAAGCCCCCCACTGAATTCGGGAAACCGCGGCCCACCGGCCGCGGTTTCTTTTTGTCCGCGGCCTGATGGCCTCACGCGGCGGTGTGGTCTTCGGCATCGCGCCGGCGGCCCCGGACTGCTAGACAACGGACTCCCGTTCCCATTCGTGGCGGGTTTGATTTAAACTGCCCCGTCAGGTGCGGCGTCATGCGTGATCATTTCAATTACAAGACCATGGTGGATCGGGCCCTGCGGGGCGTCGTGCGAACGGCGTTGAAGCAGGTGCAGAAGGACGGCCTGCGCGGCAACCACCACATGTATGTCTCCTTCGACACGCTGCATGATGGCGTGGTGATTCCCGACTACCTGCGCCAGAAATATGCCAAGGAAATGACCATCGTCCTGCAGCACCAGTTCTGGGACCTGGACGTGCAGGAAGACGGTTTCGACCTGACGCTCAGCTTCAACGGCGTGCCCGAACGCCTGACCGTGCCCTTCGCCGCGCTGACCGGCTTCGCCGATCCGTCGGTGCAGTTCGGCCTCCAGTTCCAGGGCGACAAGGTTGCCGAGAAGACCGGCAACCAGAATGCCCCCGGCGCCGGCACCACCGCGTCAGGACTGCCGGCGACGCGCCGCGACACCCCACCCGCCGTCGCCACCATGCCCACGCCAGCGCCCAAAAGCGCTGCCGACGAGGCGCCGCGGCCCGCGCCCGAGGGCGAAAGCCCCGACAAGGTCGTGGCGCTCGACAAGTTCCGCAAGAAATAGTCCTGCCCGCCGGCGCCGTCCGGCCGCTAAAATCCGACACCATTCGTTCCGGCGCCGCCGGATCCATCATCCGGCGGGCGCGCCGGTCCACCATCGTGCGAGGGGCCGATGTCAGACGTGCATTATGAAGAGCTGTTCCAGCTGGCCGAGGACGCGACGCCGTATCGCAAGCTGACCGGCGACTTCGTCGAGGCGAAGAATTTCGATGGCAAGACGGTGGTGAAGGTGGCCAACGAAGGCCTGTCGCTGCTGGCGAAGGAGGGCATGCGCGACATCGCGCATCTTCTGCGCCCCGGCCATCTCGGCCAGCTCGCCAAGATCCTGAAGGATCCGGAGGCATCGGACAACGACCGCTATGTCGCCTTCGAGCTGCTGAAGAACGCCAACATCGCCGCCGGCATGGTGCTGCCAGGCTGCCAGGACACCGGCACTGCCATCGTGCTCGGCTACAAGGGCCAGTATGTCTGGACCGAGGGCAATGACGAGGCGGCGTTGTCGGAAGGCATCGCCCGCACCTATCTCGACACCAACCTGCGCTATTCGCAGATGGCGCCGCTCGACATGTGGCGCGAGACCAACACCGGCACCAACCTGCCGGCACAGATCGATCTCTATGCCGCCGATGGCGATGCCTATGAATTCATGTTCATGGCCAAGGGCGGCGGCTCGGCCAACAAGAATTTCCTCTACCAGCAGACGCGCGCGCTGCTGAAGCCCGACACGCTGATGAAGTTCCTGGAAGAGAAGATCAAGACGCTCGGCACCGCGGCCTGCCCGCCCTATCACCTCGCCATCGTCATCGGCGGCATGTCGGCCGAGATGAACCTGAAGACGGTGAAGCTTGCCTCCACCCGCTATCTCGACGGGCTGCCGACCTCGGGCAACAAGTATGGCCGCGCCTTCCGCGATCTCGAGCTGGAAGACCAGGTCCACAAGCTGACGCAGAAAATGGGCATCGGCGCGCAGTTCGGCGGCAAGTATTTCTGCCACGACGTGCGCGTCGTCCGCCTGCCGCGCCATGGCGCCTCGCTGCCGGTCGGCATCGGCGTGTCCTGCTCGGCCGACCGCCAGGCGCTGGGCAAGATCACGAAGGACGGCATCTTCCTCGAGCAGCTCGAGCATGATCCGTCGAAATACCTGCCGGAAGTGACTGAAGACACGCTCGGCGGCGCCGTCGTCAAGGTCGACCTCAACCAGCCGATGGACGCGATTCGCCGCCAGCTGTCGCAATATCCGATCAAGACGCGGCTCGCGCTCAACGGCACACTGGTCGTCGCGCGCGACATCGCCCATGCCAAGATCCAGGAACGCCTCGCCGCGGGCCAGGGCATGCCGCAATACATGAAGGACCACATCGTCTATTACGCCGGCCCGGCGAAGACGCCCGAAGGCTATGCCTCCGGCTCCTTCGGACCGACCACGGCGGGGCGGATGGATTCCTACGTCGATGAATTCATGGCCGCCGGCGGCAGCTTCATCAGCCTCGCCAAGGGCAACCGCTCGCCCCAGGTGCGCGAGGCCTGCAAGACGCATCGCGGCTTCTACCTCGGCTCCATCGGCGGCCCCGCCGCGCGCCTTGCCCAGGATTGCATCCGCAAGGTCGAGGTCCTGGAATATCCCGAACTCGGCATGGAAGCGGTGTGGAAGATCGAGGTGGAGGATTTCCCCGCCTTCATCGTCATGGACGACAAGGGCAACGACTTTTTCGCCGCCACGTTGGGCAGCGGCGGCGCCCACGACTAGAGGTTGTAGAAAAACCGGTCGGGAATCGGCGCATTTCAATCGGAAATGCGCCGTTTTCTTGTCTTTTTCGCGGTCTTTTGCTGCCTTTGGCCGTGTTCCGAACCCCTCCGGCGCGCCCTCGTTGGTCTTGCAGGCACTGAATGTTGTGCCGCGAGACAGGAGTACGCCATGCAGATCCGCACCCGCGCCATCGCCCTTGCCGGCACCGTCCTGCTGACCAGCGCCCTGCTGCCGGCTGCCTTCGCGCCAGCCCTGGCTCAGGCCCAGAGGCCAGCCGCGACAAAAGCCGCGCCCGCCAGCTTCACCGACATCCAGCTCGACCAGTTCGCCACTGCGGCAATCGACGTCTATCGCATCAACAACAGGCACAGCGACCGCTGGCGCGCCGCCGCCGTGCCGGCCGAGAAGACCAAGATCCAGGCCGAAGCCAAGGCCGAGCAGGAAGCGGCTATCAAGAACACCGGCCTGACGCTGCAGACCTATAGCGCCATCCTGGCCGCGTCGAAGAATGACGCCGCGCTGAACCAGCAGATCGCCGACCGCATCAAGGCGAAGACGCCAAGCTGAGGCGATGACCGCTAGCTTTGGTTCAACCTTGTTGGCGCGTTGCTGGCCTTCGCCATTGCGGCGGGAGGCCTGCCTCCGATGAAAGGCGACGACCTCACTGCGGAGTGGAGCGCCGCCCTTTTGACCGCGTCGATGGCGCCGACGCCACCAATGGCGGCAACCGCACGGTGACCCTGGCCGACGTCGCCGGCGGGCCGGAAAAACCAGGATGGGCGACGTGCGTTCCGCCGGAAGTACGGCACAGGAGCCCGAGGCCGAGGCCCGCTTTGAGACCATCGACGGCCTGGTCGTGAAGGTGAGACTGTTGCGCACGGGCGATGCCACCTGGCGCGCTTCGCTGCGGTTGGCGCAGCACGCCAGCCCCTCCGACAATCCCTCCTGCCATTTCTGAGACACAGTCAGGGATAATCGCTGCCGCTTCCCTGCTGTAAGGGGGGATCGGCGCTGTCGCAGGAAGGAAAATTGCAGTTTCCGGAAGGCCCCGGCGCACTGATTTGATACAAGAAATTCGGGTTCGTTTCGGCATTGGCGACAAGAGGGAACAGGCGGCGTGACCAAAGCGGCAGCAAAACAGGTTTTGCCGGACATCCTGGCCGACGGGCTGGATGTGGTCTTTTGCGGCAGCGCCGTGGGCGCGGTGTCGGCCAAGGTCGGTGCCTATTACGCCGGACCAGGGAACAAGTTCTGGCCGACACTGCACACGGTCGGCCTGACGGACCGGCAGCTGGCGCCGAAGGAATATCCGCTTGCGCTGACCTACGGCATTGGCCTGACCGACATGAACAAGTTGGAATCGGGGTCCGATGCCAGCCTGTCGGCCACGGCGGACGATCCGCTTGCGGTGCGCAGGAAGGTCGAACTGCATCGCCCGGCCTTCATCGCCTTTGTCGGCAAGCGCGCGGGGCAGGCCTTTTTTGGCCGTGCCGTTCCCTATGGCCGGCAGCCTGAGCGCATTGGCGAGGCGGCTGTCTATGTCCTGCCCTCACCCTCCGGCCTTGCATCGGGCTTCTGGGACATCGGGCCCTGGCAGGAGCTTGCCGAACATGTGCGCCACCACCGCCTGTTCACCGGCATCGACCCAGACCTTTCGCGTCTGACGGACACAGGCAAGGAAGACATGCGCGTCGGACTCAACCGGCGCATCTATCACCGCATCGGCCTGGACCTTCGAAAGAAGCGCGACGAGACCGAGTTCGCCTCGCGAGTCACCACACCTGCGCTGGTCGCGCGCCAGCAAAGGCTGGTGAGCGATGTTGCTGCCGCATTCCTGACGGCGAATGCCTGGCTGCCGCAACCTGACGCTGAAACTTTGCGCACCATCGTCGCCGATTTCTTTGCGCTCTA
>CAXNFA010000170.1:0-4738 GCA_964201105.1 Alphaproteobacteria bacterium
CCCTGTCTGCCGCCGACCTTGGCGCGATTGTCATCGCCGAGGTGCTGAAGCGCGCCAAGGTCGAGGCGAAGGACGTGGGCGAGGTCATCATGGGCCAGGTGCTCACCGGCGCCACCGGCATGAATCCCGCGCGCCAGGCCTCGATCAAGGCGGGCCTGCCGATCGAAACCCCGGCCTGGCTTGTGAATATGGTCTGCGGCTCGGGCCTGCGCTCGGTCGCGCTCGGCTTCCAGTCGATTCGCAACGGCGATGCCAGCATCGTCGTCTCAGGTGGCCAGGAAAGCATGTCACAGGCGCCGCATGCGATGCATCTGCGCGACGGGACCAAGATGGGCGACACCGCGATGATCGACACGATGATCCGCGATGGCTTGTGGGACGCCTTCAACGGCTATCACATGGGCCAGACGGCGGAGAATGTCGCCGCCAAATGGCAGATCACCCGCGACATGCAGGACGAGCTTGCGCTCGGCTCGCAGATGAAGGCCGCTGCGGCGCAGAAGGCCGGCAGGTTCAAGGACGAGATCGTCTCCGTCACCATCAAGGGCAAGAAGGGCGACACCGATTTCGCCGATGACGAATTCATCCGCGCCGACAGCACCAAGGACGTGCTGTCGCGCCTGCGCCCCGCCTTCACCAAGGACGGCACGGTCACGGCCGGCAATGCCTCGGGCATTAACGACGGCGCCGCCGCGGTGGTGCTGATGAGCGCCGAGGAAGCGAGGCGCCGGGGCATCAAGCCGATCGCCCGCATCGCGTCCTGGGCCCAGGCCGGCGTCGATCCGTCGGTGATGGGCTCGGGCCCGATCCCGGCCAGCCGCGCCGCGCTGAAGAAGGCCGGCTGGAACGCCGCCGACCTCGACCTGATCGAGGCCAACGAAGCCTTTGCCGCCCAGGCCTGCGCCGTGAACAAGGATCTCGGCTGGGATCCAGCCAAGGTGAACGTCAATGGCGGTGCCATCGCCATCGGCCAGCCCATCGGCGCCTCCGGCAACCGCATCTTCGTCACGCTGCTGCATGAAATGCAGCGCCGTGGGGCGAAGAAGGGCCTCGCCACGCTGTGCATCGGCGGCGGTATGGGCATCGCCATGTGCGTGGAAGGCGTCTAAGCGTCGGACCGATCAGGGAGTTTGCTGCCTCAAGGTTCAAGCAGACCACAAGGAGCGATGCTGAACCGGCATGCGGTTCCTGTCGTGAGCCTGACGAAGACAAGCGGGCTGCGCGACGCCCTCCGGAAGGGGAGGCACGTCATGGCTCGGGTTGCGATCGTCACAGGCCGCTCGCGCCGCATCGGCCGCGCCATTTCCGGCGACATGGTGCGCTCCGTGCCACCGGCGGTGCTCGAGAAGATCGTCGCCCGCATTCCGGTGGGCCGCCTGGTCAGCCCATGGACATTGCGCGCGCGGTGCTGTTTCTTGTCGCCGATGAGGCCGACTTCGTCACCGGGTCAACGCTTTCGGTGAATGGCGGCCAGCACATGTATTAGCGCTGGCGGAGTGACTGACACGCCCATGACCACGATCTATCACATGGCCGCCGTGGCCGATTGGCAGGCGGCGTTGCAAAACGGCAGCTACACGGGCACACCCGACGACCAGCGCGATGGCTTCCTGCATTTTTCCACGCGGGATCAGGTCGCGGAATCGGCGCGCAAGCATCGCGCGGGCCGCAACGACCTTGTCCTGCTCACCGTCCGGGCCGAAGCGCTGGGCGATACGCTGAAGTGGGAAGCGGCGCGCGGCGGCCAGCTTTTCCCCCATCTCTATGGGCCGTTGCGCGCCGCCGATGTCGCGCGGGCGGAATCACTGCCGCTTGGTCCCGATGGCCTGCATGAATTTCCCTGGGACAAGCCGACACCGGGGGTTTTCCCCACGCGCCTCGCCGACGGTTACCGCAGCTTCATCGATGGCCGCTTCGCCGGAGAGAAGGCGCGCTACGAAATGCTCGCCCGCGCCGGCCAGCGGCCCGAGATCATGGTGATCGGCTGCGTCGATTCCCGGGTCTCGCCCGAGGTGATCTTTGACGCATCGCCCGGCGAATTGCTGGTGGTGCGCAACGTTGCCAACATCGTGCCGAAATACGAGCCCGATGCCGAAGGGCGCAATTCTCAGCATGGCACCAGCGCGGCGCTGGAATTCGGCGTCCAGGCCTTGCGCGTGAAGCATATCGTCGTGCTGGGCCACGCCTTCTGTGGCGGCATCCGCGCCTTCGCCGACGACAACGAGCCGCTGTCGCCCGGCGACTTCATCGGCAAGTGGATGGCGCAGATCAAGCCGGCCGCCGACAGCCTGGGCCCGCGCGGGCGCCAGGATTTCGATGCCTATCTCAACAAGCTCGAATTCGCCTCGGTCGAACTCAGCCTGCAGAACCTGATGACCTTCCCCTGCGTGCGCGTCCTGGTCGAACGCGGCAAGCTCGCCTTGCATGGCGCCTATTTCGGCGTCTCGACCGGCATGCTGTTGGTGCGCGACGCGGCGACCGGAAACTTCGCGCCCGTTACCGGTGATGCGCCCGGCCGACTGCCGTTGATGCGGGCTGGTATCTGAAGGTCAGTCCGTCAGCTTCGTCGTGAAGATTGGATCCTGTGACCGACGGTCGTACCAGGCTGCCAGCTTCGGCCGTGTCTCGCGCCAGTGATGGGGCGGGAACAGGTTGCCGACGCGGTCTGACGCCTTGGGTAGCCGCTCGGTGATGAAGGCGAGCGTGCCGATGAGCCGCACCTGCGCAATGTCGAGCGCCTCGGGGAAGCTGGTGCATTCCTGTTCGAAGGCATCCAGCGCCTGCACGACCTTCTTGAAGAAACGCTCCAGATAGGGCGCGCGCCAGCTGCCGGCGGGCTCGCGCCCTTCGACGAAGAGCCGGACGTAGTGGTCGAACAGCGAATCGGCCAGCCACAGCTGCCGTCGCACGGTCAGCAGGCGCTCGCCGGGCGTGAACAGCTTCGGCTTCGCGTGCAGGCTGTCGACATATTCGTAGATCACCGGCCCGCCATAGAGCGTTTCGCCGGTGGGGAGCTCCAGTGTCGGCACGGTCGACAGCGGATTGACCTCGGCCAGGCCATTGCCGGGCTCAAAAGGATCGTTGGCGACATAGGTGAAGCGGTCCTTGAGTCCACCATAAGTGATGACGGCCTCGACCGTGTGGACATAGCCAGGAAAGGGCGAGAAGCGAAGGCGCATCATCAGCGGTCCGCCTGGATCGGTGTGAAGATGGCGTCGGCGCTCGCGCGCGCATACCACACGGCCAGCATCGGTCGCGTTGCACGCCAGTCATAGGCGGTGTCGAACACGCCCAGCGCCGTGCCATGGGCCGGAATGTTGTTGGCGACGAAGCGGATGGAGCAGGCGGCGCGAATCTGCGCGATATCGAGCGCGCCGGTCCAGCCCAACGCATCGCGTTCCAGCTGGTCGAGTGCTGCCAGCGTCTTCTTCCATTGCCGTTCGACAAAGGCGAGGCGGCGTTTCTCCGGTGGCTGGTTCACCTCGCCGATGATGCGGGCATACTGGTCGAACAAGCCTTCGGCAAGCCAGAGCTGGCGGCGCGTGAAGATCAGGCGCGGGCCGACAGGAAACAGCTTCGGCTTGTCATGCTGCTGGTCGAGATACTCATACAGGACGGGTCCGCCATAGAGCGCCTCGCCCTTGTCGCCGATACCCGCGGGCACGGTGGACAGCGGGTTGCTTTTTGCCAGTTCGGCGGCGTTTGTGTAGGGGTTCGTGCCCACCATCACGCAGCGCGACCGCAAGCCGGTGTAATTCACCACCGCCTCGATCGGATTCACGTAGTTGGGAATCATCGAGTAATAGATGGTGATCATCGCATTGCAATCGCGTTGTCACGCGGCCGGAACGACGGCCGCTTCGTGAACTCCGTGTACCAGGCATCGAGCCGGGATCGCCCCTGCCGCCAGTCGATCGGCAGGGAGCCCTGGATCTTGAGCTTGTCGAGATACATCAGCCCGCAGGCGACCGAGATCAGCCCCACCGTGATGCCCTGGAAGGTGGAGGCTTCCTGGTCCAGCGCGTCCAGCGCGCGGCCAATGGTGGCGAGCCAGTTGGTCATCACGGCGTCGGATTGCAGTTCACGCGGGCGCTTGAGCTCGTTCTGGCGCAGCGCCGCGACGTCGAAGATGGTGTCGCCCAGCGTCATCTGGCGCAGTGCATCCCAGCGCGCAGGCCCTGGCGGCGGAAACAGCTTCGGGCCTTCATTCAGCGTGTCGAGATATTCATAAATCGCCGGCCCACCGAAGATGCTCTGGCCGTCGTCCGTCACCAGCGTCGGCACCCGCGAGAGTGGGTTCGCGGCCACGTGCGCAGGCTCGCGTTTGTAGGGATCGGTAGGGATGCGCTCCATCTGCTCATAGGTGCCGGTCTCCAGCGCGACGACCTGTACCTTGTGCACGACATCGCGCAGGGGCGTGTAAAACAGTTTCATGGCATTCGCTGCGTAAGGGCGCCAAACGCTAACACCGGGGGATACCGGCGTCCACGCACGACTCGTGCTAGAATAAGCCCATGGAAGGCGATGTCGTCGATCTGAAGCGTTTCTATGAAACCCGGCTCGGGCTGCTCGTCGCGCGCACGTTGCGCCGCCACCTGAGGGTCTTCTGGCCTGACATGTCCGGGCAACGCATGCTGGGCCTTGGCTATGCGGTGCCCTTCCTGCGCCCCTTCCGCGACGAAGCGGAACGCGTCGTTGCGCTGATGCCGGCGCGCCAGGGCGTGCATCACTGGCCGGC
>CAXNFA010000171.1:0-4725 GCA_964201105.1 Alphaproteobacteria bacterium
GCGGTGATCGCCATCAAGCAGACGCTCTATCGCACCTCGGAAGGCAGCCCGATCGTCGCGGCGCTGGTGGAGGCGGCGGAGGCCGGCAAGTCGGTGACGGCTCTGGTAGAGCTGAAGGCCCGCTTCGACGAAGAGGCCAACATTCGCTGGGCGCGCGACATGGAACACGCCGGCGTACAGGTCGTCTTCGGGTTCATCGCCCTCAAGACACATGCGAAAGTGTCGCTGGTCGTTCGCCGCGAGGGCGGATCACTACGGTCCTATGTTCATCTTGGTACCGGCAACTATCACCCGGTGACGGCCAAGGTTTATACCGACCTGTCCTTCTTCACGACCGACCCCACGCTGTGCCGGGATGCGGCCTTCCTGTTCAATTTCCTCACCGGTTATGCGGCCCCTGAGCATCTTGAAAAGCTCGTCATCTCGCCGGCCCACCTGCGGCCTACAATCCTCAAGCTGATCGAGGATGAAATCGCGCATGCGCAAGCCGGCAGGCCGGCGGCCATCTGGGTCAAGCTGAATGCGCTTGTCGATCCTGCCGCCATCGACGCGCTCTACCGTGCGTCCCAGGCCGGGGTGAAGATCGACCTGATCGTTCGCGGCATTTGCTGCTTACGGCCAGGCGTCCCGGGCTTGTCGGAGAATATCCGGGTGCGCAGCATTGTCGGCCGCTTCCTGGAACATGCGCGCATCGTTTGCTTTGGCGCCGGGCATGGCTTGCCTTCGCCCAAGGCGAAGGTCTATCTCACCTCCGCCGACTGGATGCCCCGCAACTTCGACCGTCGGGTGGAAGCCCTGGTGCCGATCGAGAATCCGACGGTCCATGAGCAGGTGATGACACAGATCATGATCGCCAACCTGAAGGACAACACCCAGGCCTGGGAGCTTGTGGCGGATGGCAGCTATCGCCAGATGTCCCCCGATTCGCCGGCCGACGCCTTCAGCGCGCATAGCTATTTCATGACCAACCCTAGCCTGTCTGGCCGTGGCCGGGCGCTGGAAGGGGAAACCCTCCCGCGTCTTGTCCTGAAGAAGCACCGCTAGCGCATGAACACCGTCCCGCATCGCGTCCTTCCCACAACCGCCATCGCGGGACGTCCCGTTGCCATCATCGACATCGGCTCTAATTCTGTACGGCTCGTGGCGTTCGAGGGGCTGACGCGGGCACCTCTGCCGGTGTTCAACGAAAAGATATTGTGCGGCCTGGGCCGGGGTATCGCCGAGACGGGCCGACTGCACGAGGAAGGCCGCGTACAGGCCATTGAGACAATCAGGCGCTTTGCGATGCTGACGCGCGCGATGGGGGCGGATCTCATTGACGTGGTGGCCACCGCCGCGGTGCGCGATGCCTCTAACGGTGCCGACTTCGTGCGAACCGTCGAGCAGGAATGTGGGGTCAAAGTTCGCATTCTCTCGGGCGCCGATGAGGCACAGTTGGCCGCCTTTGGCGTACTCGCGGGCATGCCCGATGCCGATGGGACGGCCGGCGATTTGGGTGGCGGCAGTCTTGAGCTCGTGACTATTCGCGACCATGGCCTGACCGGGCAGGCGACGTTGCCCATCGGTCCGCTGCGCCTGATGGGCCGCCGCGGCGGGCGTGATCCCGCTCTGGTGGCGGAGATCGACCGGGCGCTCGAGGGCGTGCCCTGGATCGCGCAGGCACGCAACAAGCCGTTCTATGCCGTCGGAGGTGCCTGGCGTTCCTTCGCCAAGCTGCACATGGCGCAGCACCGCTATCCCCTGAAGGTGATTCACCACTACACGGTGCCGCGCCGCAGCGCACAGGAGCTGGCGCGGCTGGTGGCCGGCTTCGGCCGTCAATCTCTCGAGAACATGGAAGGCGTGTCGAAGAAGCGGCGTGAGGTTCTCCCGACCGCGTCCCTCATCTTGGAGCGGCTGCTGCGGGTGGCCGAGCCATCAGAAGTGATCTTCTCGTCCTTTGGCCTACGCGAGGGGTTGCTTTTTGCGCGGCTGGATGAAGCGACCCGGGAGCAGGATCCCTTCCTGGCCGCCTGCCGCGATGCCGGCGTGCTGGGCAGCCGCTTTGCCTATCATGCTGACGAGATCGACAACTGGATGGGCAATCTGTTTGACGATGGTCCACGCCATGAGGCGCGGCTGCGCTATGCCGCCACGCTGCTCAGCGACGTGGCCTGGCGCGCGCATCCCGACTATCGCGCGGAACAGGCGCTGCATCGCATTCTGCATGCGCCGCTGGTTGGCGTGGACCATGCCAGCAGGGCGTTCGTCGCCTATGCCGTTTGCACCCGCTATCGCGGTGGCCGGGCAGGCGACGGGGTCGAGGTGGCCTTGCGCCTGCTGCCGCCGGACATGGCGGCGCGGGCGCGTGTGGTCGGCCTCGCGCTTGACGTCGCGCACACGCTGTCGGGCGGTTCGCCGGGCATTCTGGGCAAGATGCGGCTGGAAAAGGATGCCGAAGAAATCGTGCTCCATGTGCCCAAGACGCTGGAGCCAATCGTCGGCGATCTTGTCTTCCGCCGCTTCCGTTCGCTCGGCCAGGCGCTCAACCGGGGCGCCCGCCTCGCCACCGTCTAGGTTTCGGGCGGCAGCCGGATCACGCTGACCTTGTCACCCTTGGCGGCCAGCGCAAGTTCCCCACGCTTCAGCGCCAGCGCGTCATTGCCAAAAATTTCGCGACGCCAGCCCTGAAGGGCGGGCACGTCGGCTTCGTCGTTGCTGGCGATGCGCTCGAGGTCGGTCGTGTTGGCGATCAGCTTGGCGGCGACGTCTTCTTCATCGCAGCGTAGCTTCAGCAAGACCTTCAACAGCTCCATCAGCGGCCCGATGTTGCGCGACGGCGCCTCATAGTGCGGCAGGCTGGGCAGCTGGTCCTCGGGCAACGCCATGGCGCGTTCCACGGCGGCCAGCAGTGTCTGGCCGCGCTTGCCTTCGGCAAGGCCGCGCCCCATGCCGCGGATACGCAGCAGTTCCTCGATGTCGCGCGGCGGGTGGCCAGCAATTTCCAGCAGGGCTTCGTCGCGCAGGATTCGGCTTCGCGGTATATCCCGCGTCTGGGCCTCGACCTCGCGCCAGGCCGCGATTTCGCGCAGCACGGCGAGGAAGCGCGGCTTGGCGTGGCGCACCTTCAGCCGCTTCCACGAGTTTTCCGGGTGAAGCTGGTAGGTGGCGGGGTCCGACAGCAGCGCCATCTCGTCGTCCAGCCAGCCGGCGCGCCCGTTGCGCTCCAGGTTGCGGGCGAGCTTTTCATAGGCGGTCCGCAGGTGGATCACGTCTTCCAGGGCATAGCGCACCTGGCGCTCGCTCAGGGGGCGCCGCGACCAGTCGGTGAAGCGCGACGACTTGTCGATGCGGGCGCCAGCCAGGCGGGCGGCCAGGGTCTCATAGCCCACCGATTCGCCGAAGCCGCAGACCATGGCCGCGACCTGGGTGTCGAAGATGGGGGCGGGAACCCGGCCCGTCTTGTTGAAGAAGATTTCCAGGTCCTGGCGGGCGGCATGGAAGACCTTGAGGGGCGTGGGGGCCGCCAGCAGGTCGTAAAGCGGCGTCAGGTCCATGCCGGGGGCAAGGGGGTCGATGGCGACCGCGCCGTCCGGCCCGGCCACCTGGACCAGGCACAGGATGGCGTAGAAGGTGTTCTCGCGCATGAACTCGGTGTCGACGGTGATGTAGTCCGCCTTGGCCCAGCCTTCGCACAAGGTGGCGAGTTCTGCGGTGTTTTCAATCAGCATGGGGTCTCCGCAAGGCCGCCTGGAAGGGGGCCGGAAGCTTGACAAGTCTTGGGCAACCGTGCGCATTTGCGCGCGCGCCCAAGCGCTTTTGCGCGTCCGCGCACAGGGCCCGGCCCGGCGGCAAAGCCCCCGGACCGCGACAGCCCGATCAGAGACAGAGAGCCGATTCATGCACCGGTATCGCACACATACCTGCGGTCAATTGAGCGAACGGGAAGTTGGCACCGAGGTGCGTCTTTCCGGCTGGGTCCATCGCAAGCGGGATCACGGCAATCTTCTCTTCCTCGATCTGCGCGACCACTACGGTATCACGCAATGCGTGATCGAGGTGGAAAGCGACGTGTTTCCCACCGCCGAAAAGATGCGGCCCGAAAGCGTCGTCCGCGTCGATGGCAAGGTTGTCGCGCGGACCCCCGACACGGTCAACACCAATCTGTCGACCGGCCGCATCGAAATCCGCATCACCGAGATCGAGATACTGTCCCAGGCGGACGAACTGCCGATTCAGGTCTTTGGCGACCAGGTCTATCCGGAAGACATGCGCCTGCGGTATCGCTTCCTCGACCTGCGCCGCGAGAAGATGCATCGCAACATTATGCTCCGCAGTGCGGTGATCGCCAGCATCCGCCGCCGCATGAACGACGCCGGCTTCACCGAATTCTCCACCCCGATCCTGACCGCCAGCTCGCCTGAAGGCGCGCGCGACTTCCTGGTGCCGAGCCGGCTGCATCCGGGCAAGTTCTATGCCTTGCCGCAGGCACCGCAGCAGTTCAAGCAGTTGCTGATGGTGGCGGGCTTCGACCGCTATTTCCAGATTGCGCCCTGCTTCCGCGACGAAGACCCGCGCGCCGACCGCGCACCGGGCGAGTTCTACCAACTCGACGTTGAGATGTCGTTTGTCGAGCAGGAAGACGTGTTCCAGACGATGGAGCCGGTCATCCATGGCGTGTTCAAGGAGTTCGCCAATGGCCGCATCGTCAGCGACAGCCCCTTCGTGCGCATTCCCTACAAGGAA
>CAXNFA010000172.1:0-4718 GCA_964201105.1 Alphaproteobacteria bacterium
CCTCCACCACCCCCGCCGCCACCGCCCCCTCCGCCGCCCGAGCCGCCGCGGGTCGAGGCGCCGCCGCCGCCCGCCCAGGTCGCCGCGCTACCCGAACCCACGCCCGCGCTGAAGCCCGAGCCGCCAAAGCCGGAGCCGGTGCCGGAGCCGATCAAGGTGGAAAAGAAGCCCGATCCGCCGAAGCCGGCGGAGGTGAAGCCCGAGCCGCCCAAGCCCGAGCCGCCGAAGCCGGTCGCGCGCCCCGCCGTCAAGCCGGCGCCGCCGCAACCGCCCAAGCCCGAGCCGCCCAAGACGGTCGAGGCGCCGAAGGTGGAGCCGAAGAAGTCTGACTTCGACCCGACGCGCATCGCCGCGCTGCTCGACAAGACGCGCCGTCCCGACGCCGCCGACCAGCGCACGCCCGATCCGGCGGCGAAGCCGGCGCCGCCCGTGGCCGCGCCGCCGACCAACCAGTCGAACCTCACCACGGTGGGGCCGTTGACGATGAGTGAGTTGGATGCGGTCCGTAAACAGATTCAGGACAACTGGAGCATCCCGGCCGGTGCGCGGGATGCGCGCGATATGGTCGTGCGGATCAAGTTCTCCTTGAACCCGGATGGTTCGCTGCGGGGTGTACCGGAAATCGTCGATCGCTCACGTATGGGTGACGATGCCTACCGGGTGATGGCGGAGAGCGCTGTCCGGGCGGTGCGTTTGTCTTCCCCCATAAAATTCCTGCCGCCAGACAAATATGATCGGTGGCGCGAGATAGAATTGACCTTCAATCCCAGGGACATGCTCGGCTGATGATGGACATGGCAGAACGACATTCCGTGCGGCGCTCGGCGTTCGCGTTGGTTCAAATGTTTGCGGCGTTGGCGGTGCTCACTGTCGCGGCCGTATCGGCGGCACCGGCCCGGGCCGCGCTGGAGATCGACATCACGCGCGGCAATGTGAAGCCGATGCCGGTCGCGATCACCAAGTTCAACGGCGAAAGCGCGCGCGGCACCCAGGTGGGCGCCGACATCGCCGGCGTCATCTCCAAGAATCTCGAACGCTCCGGCCTGTTCCAGCCGCTGGAAGAGCGCGCCTTCATTGAAGATCCCAGGACCATCAGCGGACGCCCGCGCTTTGGCGACTGGCGCCTGATCAGCGCCCAGGCGCTGGTGACAGGCCGTGTCATCGAGGAACCCGATGGCCGCATCCGCGCCGAATTCCGCCTGTGGGACGTGTTCGGCGAAGCGCAGATCGAAGGCGTGTCGCTGGTCGCCGCACCCACCGCCTGGCGCCGCATCGCGCACAAGATTTCCGACGCGATCTACAAGCGCCTGACCGGCGAGGACGGCTATTTCGACACGCGCATCGTCTACATTTCGGAAAGCGGCCCGGCCGACAAGCGCATCAAGCGCCTCGCCCTGATGGACCAGGACGGCCAGGAGCACCGCTTCCTGACCAATGGCAATGATCTCGTGCTCACGCCGCGTTTCTCGCCCAGCCGGCAGGAGATCACCTACCTCGCCTATGTGAACCGCCGCCCGCGCGTCTATCTCTACAACATCGACACCGGGCAGCAGGAAGTGCTCGGCGATTTCCCCGGCATGACCTTTGCCCCGCGCTTCTCGCCCGACGGCAACCAGGTGATCATGACGCTGGCCGATGACGGCAACTCGGACATCTATTCGATGGATATCCGCACCCGCCGCGTGCAGCGCCTGACCAACAACCCGGCGATCGACACCTCGCCATCCTTCTCGCCTGACGGCACGCGCGTCACCTTCAACTCCGACCGCAGCGGCACCGAGCAGATCTATGTGATGAAGGCCGATGGTTCGGACCAGAAGCGCATCAGCTTCGCCAAGGGGCGCTATGCCACCCCGGTCTGGTCGCCGCGTGGCGACCTTATCGCCTTCACCAAGAGCGAGGGCGGGCGCTATCACATTGGCGTCATGCGGCCCGACGGGTCGGGCGAGCGCCTGCTGACCGAAAGCTATTTCGAGGAAGGCCCGACCTGGGCCCCCAACGGGCGCGTTCTGATGTTCTATCGACAGGCGCCGCGCAGCAACGATGGCAGCGGCGGGAAGACGCAGCTGTGGTCGATTGACTTGACCGGTTATAACGAGCGTGTGGTATTAACCCCCGTCGATGCGTCAGACCCTGCGTGGTCGCCCCTGTCCACATCCGGGCCGGGACGGTAATTACGCGAAAGATTGACGCAAAGTCGTTGTGTTTGCCCGATTTTCTCCATTTGGAGCTGGACAGCGCGGTCGCCACCGCGTAGTTTTGGATCATGTCTGAGGGGTTTTATGTTGAAATCCGCCGCCGTGCACCTATGTGCCGGGCGGGGATTTGAACCCCGGACGGGTAAAAACACGTTCATTACCAAAAACATAGCCGACACTGCGCCGCCACGGAGAATTCCCATGCGCCTCAAGCTTATTACTATGTTCGCCGCCGCTGCCCTTGTGGCCGCGTGCAGCACTGCCCCTGAACAGTCCGCCGGTGCCGGCGGCACGGGTGGCGCGACCGGTGGCAGCACCGGTGGCGCGACCGCTGGCGGTCAGGCTTCCACGCCCCCGGCCACCCAGATCGTCCCTGGTTCGCAGCAAGACCTCGTCGCCAATGTCGGCGACCGCGTCTTCTTCGATTACGACCAGGTCACGCTGAAGCCGGAAGCCCGCCGCACGCTCGACCGTCAGGCCGAGTGGCTCGCTCGCTACCCGAACGTCCGCCTGTCGATCGAAGGCCATGCCGACGAACGCGGCACGCGTGAGTACAACCTTGCCCTGGCCGAGCGCCGCGCCAAGTCCGTCAAGGACTACCTGGCCTCCAAGGGCATCAACGCCTCGCGCCTGTCGTCGATCAGCTATGGCAAGGAGCGCCCGGTGGCGCTTGGCTCGAACGAGCTCGCCTGGTCGCAGAACCGGCGCGGCGTCTCCGTCGTCAACTAAGACGGAACGCGGCGCAAGTCCGCTACGAACGCCCGTCCGCCATTCCTGGCGGGCGGGCGTTTCGCGTTTCTGACGACCTGCTTTCTGCCATATTTTCGTGGTTTATTAGCGTTTCGACCCCAATTTCTTGAGGACGTCCAGCCATGGTTGCGTTCCTTCGCGGCTTCTTCCTGATTCAACCGCGCATCCTCGGCACCCTGGTTGTCGCAGGCGTCCTCGGCGCCGTGGCGCTGCCCGCCGCCGCGCAGCAAAGCGGCGAGTTCCGCGCGCTCGCCCAGCGCCTGCAGCAGCTCGAAGCGCAGCTGGCCGACCTGCAGCGCCAGAGCGGCCGCCCCGCCAGCGCCCCGCCCCCAGTAGCCGCCGCCCCCGCCGCCCGCCCAGTCGGCCCGGCGGATTCCGCCGCCCAGGCCGGTCTCGGCCAGCGCGTGCAGCATCATGACGACCGCCTCAATGCCTTCGAAAGCGAGCTACGCCGCCTGACCGGCGCGGTGGAAACCGCCAATCATCGCAGCGAGACCCTGCAGACCCGCCTCGACCGGCTGGCCAAGGATGTCGACCTGCGCCTCGCCGAGATCGAGAAGGCCATGGCAGCGCTGAGCCAGCGGGCCGCCGCGGGTGCCACCGATCCGGCGCCCCTGCCGCAGCCAGCCCAGCCTCAGCCCCAGACCCTGACGCCGCCCGCCGGCCAGGCGCCCGCGCTGGCGCGTCCGCCGCAAACCCTGACTCCGCCGGCTGGCGCGCAGACTGCCGCCGCGCCGCCCGCGACCCTGGCCGACGGGCCGCCGGAAGAGCAGTACAACCGCGCCTTCGGCTTGCTGACGGCGCTCGACTATCCGGCCGCCGAAGGCGCCTTCAAGGCCTTCCTCGTCCGCCATCCCAGCCATGAACTCGCCGCCAACGCGCAATACTGGCTGGGCGAGACCTATTACGCGCGCAACAACTATGCCGAGGCGGCCAACGCCTTTCTGGTCGGCTACCAGAAATATCCCAAGGGCACCAAGGCGCCCGACAACCTGCTGAAGCTCGGCCTGTCGCTGGCCGGACTCGGCAGCACGAAGGAAGCCTGTTCGGCGCTGGGCGAGCTGGCGACCGCCTATCCCGATGCCGACATCCGGCTGAAGCGTCGCGCCAGCACCGAACAGGCCCGCATCGGCTGTGCCTGAGCCGGCGGCTGGTCCCGCCGCCGCCTTCGCCGCCGCGCTGGGTGGCTTTGGTCCTTTTGAATCAGTACCGCACCTTGCAGTGGCTGTTTCGGGCGGCGCTGACAGCCTTGCGCTCGTCCTGCTCGCCGATGCCTGGGCACGGGCCCGAGGCGGGTTCGTAACCGCTCTCACCGTCGATCATCGCCTGCGCGCGGATTCGGCTGCCGAAGCGGCGCGGGTCGGACGGCAGATGCGCGACTTCGGCATCCCGCACCACATCTTGTGCTGGGCGGACGCCAAGCCCCAGGGCGGCCTGCAGGCGCGGGCGCGGGACGCGCGTTACCGCCTGCTCGAGGACTGGTGCGCCGGGCAGGGCGTGCTGCACCTGCTGACCGGCCACACGGCCGACGACCAGGCAGAAACCCTGCTGCTGCGCCTGCGCCGTGGCAGCACGCTTCATGGCCTGGCCGGCATGACCGCGCTGGCCGAACGGCCATGGGGACGGCTGCTGCGCCCCTTGCTCGCCTGCCGCCATGCTGATCTCTGCGACGGCTTGCGCCGGGCGGGCATCGCGTGGATCGAAGACCCGAGCAACCGCGATCCGCGCTTCACCCGCAGCCAGCTGCGCGCCGAGATTGCAGCGGGGCAG
>CAXNFA010000173.1:0-4717 GCA_964201105.1 Alphaproteobacteria bacterium
TGCGGCGCGGCTGCGCGATCCCGAGGCGCGCGCGCTTGCCGCCCGAATCGAGCTGCGGGAAGATTCTGAGGCGACGCAGGCGATGCGCTCCCTGCGCTGGCTCGACCTGCCGAACACCGTGGAACTCCATGCGGGTGGCCGCGTCCTCCGCGACCGCATTTTGTTCCACGACGTGCTTGGCAGCCCGGGCGCACCCATGCCGCGCTCGATGTTCGATGACAAGTTCCTGGGGCTGGTCGCGCCGGCGCTGGGCACCGGCGGTGCGGCGCAATTGCTGGCCGCGCTGCACGCCATCGACGATGCGTCCGACATCCGCGATGTGACCGCGCTGATGCTGCCGCAATAGGGAGGACGCAGGTGACGAAGAATTTCGCCTATTGGACCGACGATCCGCCGATGGTGCAGAAGCTGGTCGGCTGGACGCTGGAGGGGCGCAAGCTCGCGACCGTGCGGCCCATGTCGTCCTGGAACACGCCGGTCACGAAATGGGACGATGTCCCCTACGCGGTGGGGGAAGAGGCGGTGCTGCGCGACCTCGACGGCAAGGCCCATCTGCGCATCCGATTCACCGACATCTATGAAACCACGCTCGCCACCATCCCCGAGAAGCTGTGGCGCGGGGAATTCAAGCCGAGCGCGGACGAGTTCCGCCGGGTGCACCACATCGCCTGGGATCCGCTTGGCATCACGGAAGAGACTCCCCTGATGGCGATCCATTTCGAGGTGGTCGGCCCGGCTTAGGCTATTCCGCGGGCACCGCCACGGCGCGGCTGGTGAAGGCGATCGACTGGCTGCCGCGCAGCGACACATTGACGGATTCAACCAGCGGCGGGCTGACCGGGGCATCCGCCTCCCAGCCGATGAGAAAATTGGCGCCCGAACCGCCCGTCGTGTCGCGCACCTCGACAAAGTATTCGACCGTGGCCATGGGCGGGATGACGGGGCCGGCCGCCTGCTGGTCGCGCACCAGCTTGCCGTCGGTGTCGTAGCAACGCGCAAAGCGCAGGCGGATCGGGTAGACCGGATCGGTGTTGCGCACGCTCACCGTTGCCGACAGCAGCACGCGGTCAGGCGTGCCGCTGGCCGACAGGTTGCCATGCGACAGATGCGAATAGATCGGCACATAGAGCGTCTCGCCCGTCTTGCGCTCCTGCGCATGGGCCAGGCCCGCCGTCAGCAGCAGGCTGGCGATGAGAGCGGCGCGGATCATGGCTTGCCGCCGTCCAGCCAGGCGGCGATGGCCCGGCCCTTGGTCTCGAGGGAGTCATCGCCAAACGGCATTTCCAGCAACGTGGCGCCGGGAATGACCTGCGCCGTCGGGCGCATGTCGGCAAAAACCTCCAGGTCGGGCTGGTGGAGCACGCCCGTCGGCACTTTCAGTTGTGAAACCCGTTCCTCGCGTGGCCAGGCCATCGCCGCGCCATAGGACCGGTTGAAAGTCGCGGCCGAGGTCAGCAGTTCCACGGTCAGCTCGTGCATCCGCTCGGGCGAAGGCTGGGCGAAGCGGCGGCGGTGCTCCGCGTCGCGCGACCACCAGGGATAGAAGATGAAATGGTCGTGGATCACCTGCCAGGCCCAGCGGAACTGGCTGCCAATGGCGTCGATCTGCGGCGGCGGCTCGCCGGTGCTGCCGGTGGACTTGGCGGGGCCCGGCACGACCAGTTCGTCGATGACCAGGTGGCCGACACGGTCGGGGTGGGCCAGGGCGAATTCGGTGGCGATCATCGAGCCAGTGCGCACGCCATACAGGTCGATACGGTCGATACCCATCGTGTCCAGCAGGCGGCGCAAAGCATCGGCGAAATAGGCAATGTCGGGGTTCTCCACCCCCGGCGCGCAGGATGATCCGTTGCCTAGCGTGTCGGGCGCTATGACGGGCCGCGTCCTGCCCAGTTCCTCGACCAGCGGCACGAGGAAGCCGCTTGCCACCGGCGACATGTGAATGGCGACCAGTGGGCGGTTCGCGGGCGAGCCGACGGTGCGACGCAGATGCACCTGTCCCTCGGCTATGCGGATAAATTCGCGTTCGATCTGCATGGCGCAAGTCTGGCACGGCCAGGTGGACGCCGTCGCCCCCTTTGGGTCATGGTTGCAGCCATTGTTTCAAGGGGGCGGATGTATGACGTGGGATGTGATTGTGGTCGGCGCGGGCACGGCGGGCATGCCGCTTGCGATCTTCGCGGCCAAGCGGGGCGCCCGCGTTCTGGTGCTGGAACAGGCCGCCACGGTGGGCGGCACGCTGCCGGTGTCGGCGGGGCAGGTCAGCGCCGCGGGCACGCGCCTGCAGGCCGAGCGCGGCATCGCCGATTCGCCCGATATCCATTATGAGGACGTCATCCGCATCTCGAACGGCAACGCGACGCATGCCTTCGCGCGGCTCGCCGCCGACAATTCCGCCGACACGCTGCATTGGTTGCTCGATCTTGGCTGGACGCCGATGGCCGAACACCCGGTCAAGTTCGGCCACAACCCCTATTCGCAGCCGCGCACCTATTGGGGCGTGAACGCGGGCCACGACCTGATGGCGGCGGTGGAGCCTGAGTTCCGCCGTGCCATTGAAAGCGGCCGGGTCACGCTGCGGCTGAACACGCCAGTCGTCGAACTGGTGCAGGACAAGGCCGGCGTTGTCACCGGCGTGGTGGCGCGAGAGGCTGGGAAGGCGGACGAGACCATCACCGCGCCCAACGTGGTCCTGGCGACCGGTGGCTACGGCGCCAGCAAGGCGCTGTTCCCGCTCTTCACCAATGGCTTGCCGGGCTTTGGTTGGGCCAATCCGACCTCGAATGGCAGCGGCCATGTGCTGGCGCTGCGTGCCGGTGGCGAGGTGAAGCGGCAGGACTATTTCCTGCCGCGCTGGGCGGGCGTCGAGAATCCGCACGATCCCGCCCGGGCCGAGCGCTACACCGAGATGGCGCCGACGCGGCGCCCGCCGTGGGAAATCTGCGTCGACCGCCACGGCCGCCGCTTCGTCGCCGAAGACCGCATCAGCCCCGACGAACGCGAGCGCGCGCTGCTGACGGTTCCCGACCTTACCTTCTGGGTGGTCTATGACGCGCGCATCCGTCGTGAATCGCCGCCGCTGTTCGACCGGCCGCCGGAGCCGGGCCTTGACCACTGGCTTGGCCGGCATCCGTCCTTCTGCATGGGCGATTCGCTCGACGCGGTTGCGAAATCCGCAGGCATTGATTCCGCAGGCCTTGCGCAGACTGTCGCCGACTACAATGCCTCTGTGCTGTCCGGCAGAGATGCCTTCGGGCGGACGCATATGCCCCTGCCCATTGTCGAGGCCCCCTTCTATGCCATCAAGCACCACGGTGCCGGGGCGACAACGATTCCCGGCATCGGGGTCGACACCGGCATGCGCGTGCTGCGTGCCGATGGCTCGGTCATTCCCGGTCTTTACGCGGTGGGCGAGATCCTCGGCATGGGCCTGCACTCGGGCGATGCCTTTGTCGGCGGCATGGGCCTGATGCCAGCGCTCACCTATGGCCGGTTGCTTGGCGAACGCTGGCTGAGTTGGGGAGACGCGGCCTAGAGCAAAGACGAAGAGCCCGTGCTCTAGGCTGCTGCCGATCCCCTGCGCATCTCGCGGCGCAGGGGGATCAGCAGCAGGAACAGGAAGGCCGCGACGCCGACCAGGAAGCTGAGCGCGGCGTCGAAGCCGCCGGTCACGTCCGCCAGCCAGCCGATCGACAGCGGGCCCAGCACGCCGCCGATCTCGGCCGCCGAGAAGAACAGGCCGCCGGCGGCGCCCATGTGGCGCGGATCGACGCCGCGCGTTTCCATCAGGATCAGCATGGCGATGGTCATCATGGTCTGGCGCGTCGCGCCCTGCAGGAACAGCCCGCTGAGGAGAAGCGGTTCAGCCGAACTGTGCAGCAGAAAGGCAGAAAAGCCGGCGGCGATATAGAGAAGCGCGAGAATCCACAGGCGGCGGGACGGCAGGGCCAGGCGTGGAATGGTCAGCGCCGCGCAAATGCCGACCAGAACGGGGACTGACGCCCAGAAGCCGGCGCGGGCGGCGCTCATGCCATGGTCCTGCAGGATCGCGGGCAGCCAGTTGTTGAGGCCATGGCTGAAGAAGAAGGAGCCAAGCCCGGTGACAAGCAGAATCTGCACGGCGCGAATCTTCAGCAGGTCGAGGAAGACGCCAAGCTGCGGCGTCTTCGGCGCGGCGGCTTCGCGCTGTTCCCGTTCGCGCACCTCCTGGTGCGAGGCAATGGCCCACCACAGACCGCCGGCGGCAAAGACGACCAGCGCATAGGTCAGCATCACCAGGTGCCAGTCGTTGTTGAACAGCGGCATGAGCACGGCATTGGTCAGCGACAGCGACAGCATGCCGCCGACAGATGGGCCGCTCATGTAGATGCCCATGGCGAAGCCGCGTTCCTTGCCGCCAAACCACTGGGCGATCAGCTTGGGCGCGCCAATTGACACCAGCGGCGCGCCGAAGCCGAACACCGCCACGGCGAAGAACAGCATCGCATAGTCGTAGGAAACGGCGCGCAGCAGCCCCGACAGGCCCATCACCACGGCGCAGAGCAGCAGCCCGCGGCGCAGGCCGATACGATCGAGCAGGGCGCCCAAAGGAACGGCAGTCACGACATAGACGAGCGGCCAGGCTCCGAGGATGCTCCCCATGGCCGCCTGGCTCAGATTCAGGTCGGCAATAATCAGCTTGACCAGTGGCGCCATCGCCGAGGACAGCAGGCCGAAG
>CAXNFA010000174.1:0-4679 GCA_964201105.1 Alphaproteobacteria bacterium
CTGTCCGGCAGGCCGACATCGAGCAGGATCAGGTCGAAGCGATCGGCCTTGGCCTTGTCCCGTGCCTCGGCGCCGGAGGCGGCCTCGACCACGGAAAATTCGTCGTGCAGACCGAGCTGTTCGGCCAGCGAGGAGCGCAGGGCCTGATCGTCATCCACCAGGAGGACCCGCTTGCTGTTGCCCGTCATCCGCCGCGTCTCCAACCCTGTCTTTGTTTCAAATCCTAGCACGCCCATTCTCCGTGGCGAATTTTCGCGTATTTTCAATACATAAGCACCTTTTATGGCGGTTCCACGGCGCGCCGCGCACGAATTGGTGAACAGGCTCTGGCGGCTCTCCGCGGGGGCGAGCCTGGCGCAAAACGCCACCTTGTCTGCCTGGGGGAAACCCCCTATGCCTTGCGCCGCCCGCTTGGTGGGCCGTGGCCTTGCCTGGCCGAGGCCCGGCGGGATGACGGCCTATGATCGGGCCGTCCGCCCGGAACCACCGATCGAACCGTGACCAGCGCCCCTCTTTCCGATTCCGCCAGCCCGGCTTTCCGGGCCGTAGGCCGTGCCGTTGCCGACCTGCGGCGGGGCGTGCCCGTGGCGGTGCTGGGTGCGACGGGCGGCCTGGTCGCGATGGCGGCGGAGCTGGTGGACGGCACCTCGGTGCGCGATCTGGCCGCGCTGACCGGTGCGGCCCCCATCCTGGCCCTGACCGCCGAGCGCGCCGCCGTGCTTCACATCCCACCCGACGGCGACCCCACCGTTCTGCTGGCGCTGTCGTCGCATATGGACGCGGCCGCCATTCGCACCCTGGCCGACCCGGCCACCGATCTCGACAACCCGATGCGCGGCCCGTTCCGGCGCGCCGAGGCCTGCGGGCTGCCCGCCGCCGCCGCGGTCCTGCTGGCCAAGCACGCCCGCCTGCTGCCCGCCATCCTGCTCGCGCCGATCCCGGCCACGGCGGATGCCGCGGCCTGGGCGCGGCAGAACGACCTGATGGCCGTGACCGCCGTGGCCGTCAGCAGCCATGCCGAGGATGCGGCGAAGAGCCTGCAACAGGCCGCCAGCGCGCCAGTGCCGCTGTTCGGCGCCGAGAACACGCGTATCGTCGCGTTTCGCCCGGCGGACGGCGGCATAGAACACATCGCCATCGTGGTGGGCGAGCCGCATCGCGACGAGCCGGTGCTGGTGCGGCTGCACTCGGAATGCTTCACCGGCGATCTGCTCGGCAGCTTGCGCTGCGATTGCGGCGACCAGCTGCGAGGCGCCATCCGCCTGATGGCGGAACAGGGCAGCGGCGTGCTGCTTTACCTGGCGCAGGAAGGCCGTGGCATCGGCCTGATCAACAAGCTGCGCGCCTATCGCCTGCAGGATCAGGGTTTCGACACGATGGAAGCCAACCGCCGGCTGGGCTTCGCCGAGGACGAGCGCCTGTTCCGCCCGGCGGCCGAGATGCTGAAGCGGCTGGGTTTCACCACCATCCGCCTGCTCACGAACAACCCCGACAAGGTCGACGGCCTGCGCAAGCTCGGCATCGACGTGGTTGAACGTGTCGCACATGCGTTCCCGGCCAATGCGCACAACGAACGCTATCTCGCCGCCAAGGCGCAGCGCGGCCATCTTCTTTAACATCTGATTCACACTGTTCGCCGCCGTTGCCGGGCAGCGGCGGCGAAGGGCAGTTTCTGCCGCCGGTAGCGGGTTGCGCCGTTGCGGAAATCCGCGCTTTTTCAGGTATTTCCGGCAAGCCTTTCGTGGCCCGGCCCTTGCTTTGGTTAATGCCAGAAGCAAGGTCCGGTCTCATAGCATGTCCGACGGCAACGTCTCCCTCCCCGATCCCATCCCGCCGGCACCCTATGTGCCGTCCGCCGGCGTCGCCCGTCAGGGCGACGGCTTCTGGGGCAAGGAAGGCCTTTCCTTCGGCAACCTGCTCGATGTCGTGAACCCGCTGCAGCACATCCCGGTGGTGGGCAGCATCTATCGCGCGGTCACCGGCGACCAGATAAGCCCCGGCGCCCGCATCGCCGGCGGCACGCTGTTCGGCGGCCCGATCGGCTTCGCCGCCGCCGTCGCCAACCTGGTGGTGGAAGATGCCGCCGGCATCGATATCGGCAAGAGCGCCGTCGCGATGGTGTCGGGCAAGAAAGACGAAGCCGTGGTTCCCGCGCCGCAGCTCGCGTCTGCTGCCATCGAAGCAACCCCCGCCACCACGGCGGCCCTTCCCGCCACCGTCGCGCCCGGCGCAGTGTCCGCGGCACCTGGCGCCATCGCCTCGGCCAGCGGACCCGCGCTGCTGCAGCCGGCGAAGATGGTGGTCGCGCCGCAGGGCGCCGCACTGGCCGCCGCGCATGCGCCGTCGCCCTGGTCGGCGCTGGCTGCGCCGGCCCAGCTGATGCCGCCCAGCGCGACGCAGGGCCATCTCGCCACCGCCACCACCGCAGGCGTTGTCAGCCCGGCGCAGAAGGACGCGCTGTTCGCCCGGCTGGCGGGACAGGCGCCGTCCCTGCCGGCTGGCGCCGCGCCGAACCCTGCCGAGATGCTGGACGCGCAGAAGAAGGACGCGCTGTTCGCGAGGCTTGCCGGCACGGCAGCGCCAGACCCTGCGTCCACGGAACAGGCTGCGGCGGACACCTGGCGCTCGACGCAGCGTCCGAAACTGACCGCGCCGATCCGGCCGAAGGTGCGCGGACCGTTTGCCGCCAACATTCCCGCCAGCGCACAGAAATCGCCGACGCCGACGGTGGCCGCCGAGGCGCAGACGCTGTCGGCGACACCGGCCGCCGCGCCCGCCACAGCCACGGCGGCGACCGCCACGGCGAAGCTGCCGGGCGGCTACACCGCCCAGGAACTTCTCCAGATGTACCAGCGTTACCAGAAGCCCGGCGCGGCACCAGCCGTCAGCGCTTCTGCGGATTCCAACTCGTGATCGGGAGATCTAGTCTTGGTTGTTAACCTCGTCGCCCCTGCCCCGCTCGCTGCCCTGCCCGCCGGATTCGTGCTGCGGAGTTCTCGCATGACCCAGTCGAACATCATCACCGTGTCGGCCGACGGCACCGCCAAGTGGCGCGGCACCAGCTATCGCTGCGCGCTGGGCAGCGCCGGCGTGACGTCGCGCAAGCGTGAGGGCGACCACGCGTCGCCAATGGGCTGCTTCGCACTGCGCCGGGTGCTGTTCCGCCCCGACCGCGAGCCTGCCCCGGACACGCTGCTGCCGGTGGTGCCGCTGCGTCCCGACGCGGGCTGGTGCGACGACCCCGCAAGCGCCAGCTACAACCAGCCGGTCACGTTGCCCTTCACCGCCCGCGCGGAAAGGATGTGGCGCGACGATACCCTCTACGATCTCGTTGTCGTGCTCGGCCACAACGATGCGCCGGTGGTGCCGGGCTGCGGCAGCGCGATCTTCATGCATGTCGCGCGCGAGGGCTATGCGCCGACCGAGGGCTGCATCGCCTTCGCCCGCGAGGACCTGCTGGCCATCCTGCGCGACTGCGCCTCCGATACGCGGGTGTGTATCCTGTGATGTGACAGGCTACGCCCAGCCGCCGGCGTGCGGCAGCGTGTGGCCGGTGATGAAGCCGGCCCCATCGGAGCACAAGAAGCAGATCGCCGCCGCCAACTCTTCCGGTTTGCCGAGCCGGCCCAGGGGAATTTGCGCCGTCATCCTGCGCATCGCTTCCGGATTGTCGGTGAGCGAGGGCGGAAAATAGTCGGGATTCTCGACATAGTTCGAGCCTATCGCGTTGACGGTGATGCCGTCGCGGCCAAGTTCCTTTGCCAGCGACTGCACGAGACCAAGCGTCGCCGCGCGCGTGGAGACATAGAGGGAATAGTTGGCGATTCCCCGCAGCGGCGCGGCAGAGGAAACGAAGACGACGCGGCCATGGCCTTGGCGCTGCATCAGCGGCACGATCTTCTGCGTCAGTGCCAGCGGGCGGACGGCCATGGTCTCGAATGCGGCGCGATACTGGTCCATGTCGGCATCCGCCAGCTTGGCGCGCAAAGCCGGGAAGGCGTCGTTGTTGACCAGCGCGTCGATCCGGCCGGCGACGCGCAGCACTTCGTCAGCCAGCGCCGTGGCATCCTGCGCGGCCAGCGCGGTCCCGCCCGGAAACTCTGCCTCGTAGGCTTGTCGCATCGCCACGGCAGCGAAGCCCCGGTCGTGCGCGATCACCCTGGCGCCTTCGGCCAGGGCCACGCGCGACAGTCCATGCCCGGCGAACTGGGACACGTTCGTCACCAGCAGCACGCGATCTTTCAGCATCATCGGCCCAATTCCCCCGCGAACCCCGGCGATGCGGGGCGCACACCGTCACTCCGGCTTTATCCAGTCCTTGGCGGACAGGCGCGTCGCCGACGCCGGATCGAAAAGGCTGACCTCGCCGCCACGGAAGAAGGCGGTCTTGCCCAGGCTGGGAAACGACACGATCTCGGCTTCGCTCCGCTCGCCACCCATCAGATAAACAAGATCGGCCGTGCCAGAGTTGATCAACTGATGCGGCGTGCCGTCGGTCGGGAAGCCCATATAGTCTCCCGGACCGATTGCCACGCGGGCATCGCCGATTCGTGCGGTGCCTTCGCCCTCCAGAATGAACAGAAACTCCTCCTGAAAGGTGTGGCTGTGCGGAACGAAGCTTTCCCGGCCCGGCGGCAGGCGGGCAATAGAGAGATGAACGCGCTTCATGCCGACGCGGT
>CAXNFA010000175.1:0-4666 GCA_964201105.1 Alphaproteobacteria bacterium
GGGCGGCGACCCCGCCCGGGCCCTGATGGTGGGCGACAGCGAGACCGACGTGAACGGCGCCCGCAATGCCGGCGTGCCGGTGGTGGCCGTCACCTGGGGCTATACGGCGGTGCCGGTGGCGGAGCTGGGCGCGGATGCGCTGGTGGATGATCCGGCAGGCCTGATCCCGGCCATTTCCCGCCTGACCGGCATCCCGGGGCCGCTTGCTTGACTCAAGGCTGGGGCGCCGCCTATATGGGCGCCGTTTCTACCGGAGCGGCATGCCGCTCCAGCTTTCAGGTAGAGGCGCAACCTGTGCCTTCAAGTCGAACCTGCGGTTCGACTTGAAGGCACGTTGCTTCTGGATGGGCGTGTAGCTCAGTGGTAGAGCACTCCGTTCACATCGGAGTGGTCGCAAGTTCGAACCTTGCCACGCCCACCATCCTTCTCCGCTACTTCTCCAATATCCGCACCACCGCCGCCTGCTGCTTCTCGCGGGCGATGTCGAGGGCGGTCTTGCCGTTGGGATCGCGGATGCTGCGGTCGGCGCCGGCCTCGACCAGCAGGCGCACGACCTCCGTGTGCCCGGCGCCGCCATTGCCGAGGATCACGGCTTCCAGCAGCGCGGTCCAGCCCAGCCGGTTCACATGGTTGATGTCGATGGGCGTGGCAAGCAGGCGGCGCACGATGCCGGCATGGCCGCGGTCGGCCGCGCGAATCAGCCCGGTGCCGTTGTAGCTGTCCTTGCTGTGGACGTCGGCGCCATGGGCGAGCGTGAGCTCGAGCAGGTCGTCGAAGCCGTCGGACGTGGCGATGAGATAGGCGCTTTGCTGCGAGCGGTCCTTGCGGTTCACATCGGCGCCCAGTGCGACGAGGCGGCGCGCCACCGCGATATGGTTGCCGTAAGCGGCGGCGATGAGCGCCGTGGTGCCGGCGGCATCCGCCGCATCCAGCGCCGCGCCGCGCGCGAGGGCGGCTTCCACACCCGCGAGGTCGCCGCGCCCGGCGGCGGCGATCAGGGCCTGGTCGTCGGGACGCAGGGTTGGCTGGGCCTGTGACCATGCAGGGCTGCCAAGCAGCAGCGTGCCAAACAGCAGGACGAGAAGATCGCGCCGGCGCATGGCTGCCTCACTGGATGGCCTGCGCCTTGCGCAGGCCGGAGATCATCGAGGTCTTGGTCAGGAATTCCTTGACCTTCACCGGGTCGGAGGCGATGGCCTGCATCTGGCGCAGGCGCGCGATGCGCGCGTCCCAGGCCTTTTCCTTGATCACCTTGCTGAGCTGCTCCGCATTCTCCTGCACCTCGTCGGTCGCGATGGTACGGCGCTGGCGGGTGTAGCGGTCAAAGGCGGCGGGGTCGGCGCCATCCATCACGGCGCGGATGGTGTGGGCGAGGTTGATGGCGTCGTGGATGCCGCTGTTCATGCCCATGCCGCCCTGCGGGTCGTTGAGATGCGCGGCATCGCCCGCCAGGAAGGCACGGCCCTTGTTGAAGGTCGACGCGATGCGGCGGTGCGCGCGGTAGGAGCCGCGGTAGATGATGTTGTAGGGGCTGGACTTCGGCCAGACGGCCTGGAAATGCCGCTCCGCCGCCGCGTCGCTCAGCACATCGGACAGATCCTGGCCTTCGCGCAGGCGGCCGCCCGAACGCCAGGCGCCCGGCACCTTCATCAGGCTGTAATTGCCCTCTTCCCGCCAGTGGTAGTTGACGTTGAGCAGGCCGGGAATGTGATCTTCAAACGGGAAGTCCGTCACCGTCAGGGTCAGCGTCTCGGGGTACGCCTTGCCCTCGAAGTCGATGCCGAAGCTCTTGCGCACGATGCTGCGCGCGCCGTCGGCGCCGATGACATAGCGGCCGGCCAGCACCTCGGGCTCGCCGCCGCGCGTGACGGTAACCGACACGCCATTCGCATCCTGCGCCACCGCCGTCACCTCGGCCCCGAAGCGCAGGTCGACATTGTCGAGCTTCGCGATCTCGGCCACCAGGATGCGGTTGAGTCGCGCCTGTTCGCATTGCAGGCGATAGGGATGCGCGGTGTCGTCCCTGAGCACGCCAAGGTCGAAGATCACCGACTCCTTCGTCTCATGCACGCGGATCTGCCATTTCGGCGCCGGCACGCCGACGGCGACCAGCTTGGGCGTGATGCCGAACTCCTCCATCAGGTCCATGCTGGGCGGATGGAAGGTGGAGGCGCGCATGTCGGCGGGCGTCTCGGTGTCGCGCTCCAGCGTGACGACGGGAATGCCCAGCCGCGCCAGCCAATAGGTCGCGACGAGGCCGATGGGGCCGGCGCCGACGATGATGACGCGATCTGCAACGGACATAGGCACTACCTCAACCAGCAGGCCGCGAAGTGATTCGGCTTCTTCTCTTCCAGCGGCGGCTCGTGCGTGCGGCAGCGGTCGATCACCAGCGGGCAGCGCGAGGCGAAGCGGCAGCCGGGCGGCGGGTCGATGGGGCTGGGCGTTTCCCCGGCCAGCGGCGCGCGCGCCCGGGCGCGTTCGCGCACCGGGTCGGGCGTCACCACGGCATCGAGCAGCGATTCGGCGTAAGGGTGGATGGGGTGGGCATGCACATCCTTGCTCGGCCCGATCTCCACCAGCTTGCCGCCATACATGATGGCGATGCGGTGCGAGATGTGCCGTACGACGGAAAGATCGTGCGAAATGAAGAGATAGCTGAGGCCAAGCTGCGCCTGCAGGTCCTGCAGCAGGTTGACCACTTGCGCGCGGATCGAGACGTCGAGCGCCGAGACCGGTTCGTCCGCGACAAGGAATTCGGGCTCCAGCGCCAGTGCGCGGGCGATGCCGATGCGCTGGCGCTGGCCGCCGGAAAAGGCATGCGGCAGGCGTTCGGCAGCATCCTTGGGCAGGCCGACGAGATCGAGCAGCTTTCGCACGCGCGGCGCGGCCTCGGCCGCGTTGCGGGCGACGCCATGCACCAGCAGCGGCTCCGCCACGATGTCGGCCACCCGCATGCGCGGGTTGAGGCTGCCATAGGGGTCCTGGAAGACGAGCTGCATGTGGCGGCGCAGCAGGCGCAGCTCTTCCCCGTCGGTGCGGGTGATGTCGGCATCACGGAAGCGGATCGTGCCTTCGGTGATCGGGACGCGCCGCAGGATGGCGCGGCCCAGCGTGGTCTTGCCCGAACCGGATTCGCCCACCAGGCCCACCGTCTCGCCCGGGGCGATGGACAGCGTCACGTCATCGACCGCGCGGGCAACGCGCTTCTTGCCGCCGAACAGCGCAAGCGAGCGGAGCGGGAAATGAACCTTCAGGCGGTCGATCGCCACGATGGGCGGCGTCATCGCACGGCCTCGGCGCCGACCAGCGGGCGGATGCAGGCGGCATTGTGGTCGGGTCCGACACCCACGAGCGGCGGCACCCCGGCATTGCAGGCGGCATCGGCGTAAGAGCAGCGCGGCGCGAAGGCGCAGCCCGGCGGCAGGGCAAGCAGGTCGGGCGGCGCGCCGTCGATGCCGACAAGGCGCGCGCGCTGGTCTTCGCGGGCGGCGGAGGATTGCAGCAGGCCGGCGGTGTAGGGATGTGCCGGCCGGGCGAAGATCTGCTCGGCCGACCCGGTCTCGACGATCTTGCCGGAATAGCAGACGGCGACGCGGTCGCAGAGCGCGGCGATCACGCCCAGGTCATGGGTGATGAAAAGCAGCGACAGGCCAAGGCGCTGCTGCAGGTCGCGCAGCAGGTAGATGATCTGCGCCTGGATGGTGACATCGAGCGCGGTGGTCGGTTCGTCGGCGATCAGCAGCTTAGGTTCGCAGGCGAGCGCGATGGCGATCATGGCGCGCTGGCGCATGCCGCCGGAAAATTCATGCGGGTAGTTGCGCACGCGCTCGCGCGGTTCGGGAATGCCGACCAGCGCCAGCAGTTCCACCGCGCGTTCCTTCGCGGCCTTCAGCGACAGGTTGAAACGCCGCACCAGCACTTCCGTGATCTGGGTGCCGACCGGCAGCAGCGGGTTGAGCGCGGCCAGCGCATCCTGGAAGACGATGGAAATGTCGTGGCCGCGCACATCGTCGCGCGGGAAGCGCTGGCCGAAGCCGAGCGGCTTGCCCTGCCAGCGCACGGCGCCACGCTTCACCCGGCCCGGCGACTGCAGCAGGCCCATGATGGTCTGGGCGATGACGGTCTTGCCGGAGCCCGATTCGCCGACCAGGCCGAGGCTTTCGCCCGGCCCGATGGCGAAGGACACGCCGCGCACCGCTGGCACGATGCCGCGGCGGGTGACGAATTCGATCCACAGGTCGTCAACCTCCAGCCAGGGCGTGGTCATCACTCAGCCTTCCCGCGCAGCGACGGCGCGGGCAAAGCGCTTCTCGCCTTCATAGGGATCGACGACGACGCGTAGCCAGCCGGCCAGGAAGTTGACGCCCAGCACGGTGATGGTGATGGCAAGACCCGGGAAGGTGACGACCCACCAGGCGTTGAACAGGTAGTTGCGGCCCGACGACACATCGAGGCCCCAGGAGGTCTCGGGCGGCTGGATGCCGACGCCCAGGAAGGAGAGCGCGGCTTCGGCCAGAACGATGCGGGCGAATTCGAGTACCGCGAGCGTCAACAGCGGTGCGGCCAGGTTGGGCAGGATGTGGCGGAAGATGGTGCGGATGGGCTTGCAGCCGATCACCTCCGCCGCTTCCACATAGGGCAGCTGGCGTGCCGACAGCACGAT
>CAXNFA010000176.1:0-4654 GCA_964201105.1 Alphaproteobacteria bacterium
AAGGCGCACAAGTTCCTCGAGACCAGCGAACACATCGGCAAGCTGGTGCTGACGCTCTAGCCCTGCAATCGCCCGAGAATTCAGCGAAACAGGCTGCGTTCTAGGAAATTTAGCCTCCACATCCCGCCGGTTCCGGTTGCCAGCGGGGCGCCTGCCCCCTATATGAGGGCTATCCCCATTTTCCATGCCGAACAGGAAGGCGTGGCCGGGGCCCCGGAAGGGGCTTCGGACAGGAAGGAGACCCATGTCGCAACCGTTGATGCCGCGGGCAACCGCCGTCTGGCTGGTCGAAAACACCGGCCTGACCTTCGACCAGATCGCCGACTTCTGCGGGCTGCACCCGCTCGAGGTTCAGGGCATCGCCGACGGCGAGGTGGCGGCCGGCATTCGCGGCCGCGACCCGATCGTCGCCGGCGAAATCACCCGTGAACAGATCGCGGCGGCCGAAACCGATTCCACCAAGCGCCTGGAAGTGACCGAGCCGGAGATTGCCGACCAGCATCGCCCGCCCGGCCCGCGCTACACGCCGGTGTCGAAGCGGCAGAACCGTCCCGACGCCATCGCCTGGCTGATCAAGCATCACCCGGAGCTGACGGATTCGCAGATCTGCCACCTGGTCGGCACGACCAAGCCGACCATCGTGTCGGTGCGCGAGCGCAACCACTGGAACTCGCCCAACATCAAGGCGCAGGACCCGGTCTCGCTTGGCATCTGCAGCCAGGTCGATCTCGACGAGGCGATCACCCAGGCCGTGCGCCGCATCCAGCGCAAGGAAGACCGCGACGCCCGCGCGCTCCGCAAGGCGGAACGCGAAAAGACGGCGGCGCTCGATGCCGCCAACGCGCCAAAGGATGATGCGCCCGCCGCTTCGGAAAACGACCCGGGCTGAACGTCCCACGCTGCACGGAAGACCCCCGCCCGACCGGCGGGGGTTTTTTCGTTTCAGCGCTTGCCGTAACCCGCAGCCATCAGCGCCTGCGTGATGGCGTCGAGCACGGCTGGATCCTCGATCGTCGCCGGCATCGGCCAGGGCTCGCCATCGGCGATGCGGCGCATGGTGCCGCGCAGGATCTTGCCCGAGCGCGTCTTCGGCAACTGCTTCACCACCAGCGCCGTCTTGAAGGACGCCACCGCGCCAATCTGGTCGCGCACGCGCTGGACCAGTTCGTTGCGGATCTCGGCCTCCGACCGGTCGACACCGGCTTTGAGCACCACGAATCCGATGGGCACCTGGCCCTTCATCTCGTCGCGCACGCCGATGGCGGCGCACTCGGCAACCGCCGGGTGCCCCGCCAGCACCTCTTCGATGCTGCCGGTGGAAAGACGATGGCCGGCGACGTTAAACACATCGTCGGTCCGGCTCATGATGTAGAGGTAGCCATCGGCATCCTGCATGCCGGCATCGCCCGTCTTGTACCAGCCGGGATAGTCCTGCATGTAGGACGCGATGTAGCCCTCGTCGTTGTTCCACAGCGTCAGCATCGCCGCCGGCGGCAGCGGCATCTTGACCACGATGGCGCCGCTTTCGCCGCGCTCCACCTCATGCCCCGCCGGATCAAAGACGCGCACGTCATAGCCGGGCACCGCCTTGGTCGGCGAGCCGTGCTTCACCGGCAACATGCCGAGACCCATGCAGTTGGCCGCGATGGCCCAGGCGGTTTCCGTCTGCCACCAGTGGTCGATGACGGGGCGCTTCACCTGCTCTTCCGCCCAGCGCACCGTGTCGGGATCGGCGCGCTCGCCGGCGAGGAACAGCGTGCGGAAGTTCGACAGGTCGTACTTGCGGATGAAGTCGCCATTCGGGTCTTCGCGGCGAATGGCGCGGAAGGAGGTCGGCGCGGTGAACAGCGCCGCTACCTTGTGCTGCTCGATCACGCGCCAGAAGACCCCGGCATCCGGCGTGCCCACCGGCTTGCCTTCAAACAGGATCGTCGTGCAGCCATGCAGCAGCGGCGCATAGACGATGTAGGAATGGCCGACGACCCAGCCGACATCGGAGGCGGCCCAGAACACCTCGCCGGGCTTCACGTCATAGACGCCGTGCATGCTCCACTTGAGGCCGACCATGTGGCCGCCATTGTCGCGCACCACGCCCTTCGGCTTTCCCGTCGAGCCCGAGGTGTAGAGGATGTAGAGCGGATCGGTCGACGCCACCGGCACGCAATCGGCCGGCTTCGCCCGCGCCATCACCTCGTCCCAGTCGTGGTCGCGGCCGGGGATCAGCGTTGCCGTCACCTGCGGCCGCTGCAGCATGATGACGCCCTGCGGCTTGTGGGCGGCGATCTCGATTGCCTCGTCCAGCAGCGGCTTGTAGGGGATGGTGCGCGTCGGCTCGATGCCGCAGGAGGCGCTGACGATCAGCTTGGGCGTGCAGTCATCCAGCCGGATGGCGAGCTCGCGCGGGGCGAAGCCGCCGAACACGACCGAGTGAATGGCGCCGATGCGGGCGCAGGCGAGCATGGCGATGACCGCTTCCGGCACCGCCGGCATGTAGATGATGACGCGGTCGCCCTTGACCACGCCCTGGGCTGTGAGCGCGCCGGCGAAGCGCCGCACATGATCGAGCAGCTCGGCATAGGTCAGGCTGCGGATGACGCGGGTGATCGGCGAATCGTAGATGAGTGCCGCCTGCGCGCCGCGGCCCGCCTCGACATGGCGGTCGAGCGCGTTGTAGCAGGTGTTGACCACGCCACCCGGGAACCAGCGGTAAAAGGGCGCACGGGACGAATCGAGCACCGCGTCCCAGCGCTTGTACCAGTGGATATCCTCGGCCGCCCGGGCCCAATAGGCGTCGGGGTCGCGCTGCCAGGCGGCATAGGTTTCGTCATAACGGCTGGACACGATTTCCACCTGTCGGCATGGACGCAAGGGACGCTATCATTCTCGCACCAGCTCCAGTTTTGCAATGTCAGTACAGCAGCCCATGACCCCCAACAAATACGACACCGGACTCGACAAGACGCCGGCCAATTTCCAGCCCCTGTCGCCGCTGCCCTTCCTGCAGCGCGCCGCCGCCACTTTCCCCGACAATGTCGCCATCATTCATGGCGACCGGCGCGTCACCTATGCCCGCTTCTATGCCCGAGCCCGCCAGCTGGCGAGCGCGCTGGCCCGGGCCGGCATCGGCAAGGGCGACACGGTGGCCGCCATGCTGGCCAACACGCCCGAGATGCTCGAGGCGCATTACGGCGTGCCGATGACACAGGGCGTGCTGAACACGATGAATGTGCGGCTGGATGCCGACACCATCGCCTTCATCCTCGACCACGGCGAGGCGAAGGTGCTGCTGACCGACACGGAGTTCAGCGCGACGGTGAAGGCGGCGCTGGCCAAGGCCAAGGTCAAGCCGCTGGTCATCGATATTGACGACCCGCTTGCCGCGAAGCGCGGCGACAGGCTGGGGGCGCAGGGCTACGAAGACTTCATCGCAACGGGCGATCCGGACTTCGCCTGGAAGATGCCGGACGACGAATGGGACGCCATCGCGCTCAACTACACCTCGGGCACCACGGGCAATCCCAAGGGCGTGGTCTATCACCACCGCGGCGCCTATCTGCTGGCGGCGGGCAACATCCTGGCCTGGAGCATGCCGGCACATCCCGTCTATCTGTGGACGCTGCCGATGTTCCACTGCAACGGCTGGTGCTTCCCCTGGACGCTGAGCATCAACGCCGGCACGCATGTCTGCCTGCGCCGCGTCGAATCGAAGGCGATCTATGACGCCATCGCCGACCATGGCGTGACGCATCTGTGCGGCGCGCCGGTGGTGATGAACATGATCGGCAACGCCGCCGAGGCCGACAAGCGACCGGTGACGCGCACGATCGAAATGGCCACCGCGGCGGCGCCGCCGCCTGCGGCCGTGATCGGCCGCATGGAAAACGCGGGCTTCCATGTCACGCACCTGTATGGCCTGACGGAAACCTATGGCCCGGCCGTGGTGAGCCCCTGGCATGAGGAATGGAACCCCCTGCCGCTGGAAGACCGCGCCGCGCTGAAGGCCCGCCAGGGCGTGCGCTACCAGGTGCTGGAAGACCTGATGGTCGCCGATCCGGAGACGATGCAGCCGGTGCCGCGCGACGGCGAGACGATGGGCGAGGTCTTCTTCCGCGGCAATGTCGTGATGAAGGGCTACCTGAAGAATCCGAAGGCGACGGAAGAGGCGCTGAAGGGCGGCTGGTTCCATTCCGGTGACCTCGGCGTCTGGCACGAGGACGGCTATATCGAGTTGAAGGACCGCTCGAAGGACATCATCATTTCCGGTGGCGAGAACATCTCGACCATCGAGGTGGAAAGCGTGCTCTACAAGCATCCGGCAGTGATGGAAGCCGCCGTGGTGGCGCGGCCGGACGAACACTGGGGCGAGACGCCCTGCGCCTTCGTCACGCTGAAGACCGGCGCCACGCCGCCGACGGCGGCCGAGATCATTGCCTTCTGCCGCGAGAACATGGCGCATTACAAGGCGCCGCGCAGCGTCGTCTTCGGCGAGCTGCCCAAGACGTCGACCGGCAAGATCCAGAAATTCGTGCTGCGCGAGCGCGCCCGCGCGCTTTAGCCTGCCAGGCCCAAGGCCCGCTCAGCCAATATCGCGCGCGGTGCGATAGGCGATACGGTTGCGGCCTTCGCTTTTCGCCGCATAGAGCGCGTCGTCGGC
>CAXNFA010000177.1:0-4633 GCA_964201105.1 Alphaproteobacteria bacterium
ACAGTACCGGGTCGTCGCCAACGACCTGATCCGCATCGAGAAACTGCCCGGTGAAGCCGGTTCGACCATCGCGTTCGACGACATCCTGGTCGTCGGCAATGGCGAAACCTCCACCCTCGGCTCGCCGACGGTGTCCGGCGCTAGCGTGACCGGCGAAGTCGTCGCCCAGACGCGCAATGACACGGTCACCGTGTTCAAGAAGCGCCGCCGCAAGAATTACCGCCGCAAGAACGGCCACCGCCAGCCGGTGACCCTCGTGCGCATCACCGAGATCGCGGGCCCGGGCGGGATGCGCGCTTCGTCCAAGGACGCGGCCCCCAAGCCCCGCAAGATCACCAAGAAGAAGGCAGCGGCCGCGGCGGAAGCCGGCGCCGCCCAGGAGTAAAGCAGCATGGCCCATAAGAAAGCCGGTGGTTCTTCGCGCAACGGTCGCGATTCCAACAGCCAGCGCCTTGGCGTGAAGAAGTTCGGTGGCGAGCACGTCATCCCGGGCAACATCATCGTCCGCCAGCGCGGCACGGAATGGCACCCGGGCACCAATGTCGGCATGGGCAAGGATCACACGATCTTCGCCGTCGTCGAGGGCAAGGTCACTTTCACCGAGAAGAGCTCGGGCCGTACGTTCATCTCGGTGGAGCCGAAGAACTGACAGCCCTGCTGCCAATCCACGAAAAAGGGGAATGGCAGCCATTCCCCTTTTTTGTTGTTCGCGGCCAAGACCGCCAGGCGCCATGAAATTTCTCGACCAGGCCAAGATCTACATTCGCAGCGGTGAAGGCGGGGCCGGCGCGGTCAGCTTCCGGCGCGAGAAGTTCATCCCCTATGGAGGGCCGGACGGCGGCAATGGCGGCCGCGGCGGCCATGTCATCGTCGAATGCGTCGACGGCCTGAACACCCTGATCGACTTCCGCTATGCCCAGCATTTCAAGGCGCAGCGCGGCATGCACGGCATGGGCCGCGACCGCACCGGCCCCGACGCCGAGGACATGATCATCAAGGTGCCCGTCGGCACCGAGGTGCTGGAGGACGACCAGGAAACCCTGATCGCCGACATGACCCGCGTCGGCCAGCGCGTTGTGCTCGCCAAGGGTGGCGAGGGCGGCTATGGCAACGCCCATTTCAAGACATCGACCAATCGCGCGCCGCGCCGCGCCGATCCCGGCGGCGATGCGAAGGAAAAATGGATCTGGCTGCGGCTCAAGCTGATCGCCGATGCCGGTCTTGTCGGCCTGCCCAATGCCGGCAAGTCCACCTTCCTGTCCATCGTCAGCCGCGCCAAGCCGAAGATCGCCGACTATCCCTTCACCACGCTGAATCCGCAGCTTGGCGTCGTGCGCCTGAACGAGGAAACCGAGTTTGTGCTGGCCGACATTCCCGGCCTGATCGAAGGCGCCCATGAGGGCGCTGGCCTTGGCGACCGCTTCCTCGGTCATATCGAACGCTGCGCGGTGCTGCTGCATCTGATCGACGGCACGGCGGCCGATGTCGCCGGCCATTACCGAACGATCCGCGCCGAACTCGAGGCCTATGACCCGCTGCTCGCGGAAAAGCCCGAGATCCTCGCGCTCAACAAGATCGACGCCCTGACCAAGCCTGAGATCACCATGAAGCGCAAGGCGCTGAAGAAGGTGTCGGGCCGCGAACCCATGCTGCTGTCCGGCGTCTCCGGTGAAGGCCGCGACCAGGTGCTGCATGCGCTGCTCGAGGTGATTGCCACCTGGCGCGCCGCGGAAAAGGAAGACGCCGCGCGCAAGGCCCAGGCGATCGTCCTGCCATGACCTCGCGGCTGGCAACAGCAAGGCGGATCGTCATAAAGATCGGCTCGGCCCTGCTGGTGGATCCCGACACCGGCTTCGTTCATCAACGCTGGCTACAGGGCATCGCTGCCGACGTGGCGCATTGCCTGACGCGCGGGCAGGAGGTCGTGCTCGTGTCCTCCGGCGCCGTCGCGCTCGGGCGCCGTCACCTGAAGCTCGGCTCCGGCCCCCTGCGGCTCGAAGAGAAGCAGGCCGCCGCCGCCGCCGGGCAGATTCGCCTGGCGCATGCGTATCAGGAGGTGCTGGCCGCGCATGACATCAGCGTCGCCCAGGTGCTGCTGACGCCCGACGACACCGAATCGCGCCGCCGCTATCTCAACGCCCGTTCCACCATCGCCACGCTGCTGCGGTTGAACGCCGTGCCGGTCATCAACGAGAATGACACGGTGGCCACCGCCGAACTCCGCTTCGGCGACAATGACCGCCTGTCCGCCCGCGTCGCCGAAATGGTGACCGCCGACTGTCTGGTGCTTCTGTCCGACATCGACGGCCTGTACACCGCCGACCCGTCGCAGGATTCCCGCGCCACCTTCATCGCGGAAGTGCCGCGCATCACGCCCGAGATCGAGGCGATGGCGGGCAGCGCAAAGGAAGCCGGCGTCGGTACCGGCGGCATGGTGACGAAGATCGCGGCCGCGAAGATCGCGGTGTCGGCGGGCTGCGCCATGGTGATCGCGCGCGGCGCGGTGGAACGCCCGCTGCACGCCATCGAGACGGGCGCCCCCTGCACCTGGTTCTTGCCGCGCGCCACGCCTTTTTCCGCTCGCAAGCAATGGATTGCCGGCAGCCTGGTGCCGTCCGGCATCCTGATCGTCGATGATGGCGCGGCGCGTGCGCTCGCCGTCGGCAAGAGCCTGCTGCCCGCCGGCGTCACCGCCGTCGATGGCACCTTCCAGCGTGGCGATGCCGTCATCGTGCGCAACCAACAGGGCCAGGAACTGGGCCGCGGCCTGGTCGCCTATTCCATCGACGACGCGCGCCTGATCCTCGGCCACAAGAGCGGTGAAATCGAGGCGCTGCTCGGCTACCGTGGCCGCGACGAGATGATCCACCGCGACGACCTCGCCCTCGGCTGACAGGACCCGTCATGTCCAACGCCGCGCACCGCACTTCGGACGACATCGCCACCGCGATGGAAGCGATCGGCCGTGCCGCGAAGGATGCGGCCCAGCAACTCGCGCTGACGCCTGCCAAGGCAAAGAACGCGGCCCTGCTCGCTGCCGCCGCAGCCATTCGCGCGAACACGGCGGCGATTCTCGCCGCCAATGCACAGGATCTGGCGGAAGCCGAATCCAAGGGCCTGGCCGCGCCGCTGCGCGACCGTCTGGTGCTGAACGACGCGCGCGTCGAAGCCATGGCCAGGGGCATCGAGGAAGTCGCAGCGCTGCCCGATCCTGTCGGCGAGACCATCGCCGAATGGACGCGGCCCAACGGGCTGAAGATAGCGCGCGTGCGCGTGCCGCTCGGCGTCATCGGCATCATTTACGAATCCCGCCCCAACGTGACCGCCGATGCCGGCGCGCTGTGCTTGAAGTCGGGCAATGCCGCCATCCTGCGCGGCGGTTCGGAGAGCTTTCATTCCAGCGACGCCATCGTGCAGGCGCTGCAGCACGGATTGAAGATCGCCGGCCTGCCGCTTGCCGCCATCCAGCTGGTGCCGACGAAGGACCGTGCCGCGGTGGGCGAGATGCTGCGGATGAACCGCTACATCAACATCATCGTGCCACGCGGCGGCCGCTCACTGATCGAACGCGTGCAGCAGGAAAGCCGCGTGCCCGTGATCGCGCATCTCGACGGCAACTGCCACGTCTATATCCACGCCGATGCCGACCCGGCCATGGCCGTGGCCATCGTGCACAACGCCAAGCTGCGCCGCCTGTCGGTGTGCGGTGCCGCCGAGTCGCTGGTCATCGATCGCGCAGTGGCGAAGACCATTCTGCCCCGCGTGCTCGACGACCTGATCGGCGCCGGCTGCGAGGTGCGCGGCGATGCCGAGGTGCAGGCGCTGGACGCCCGCGTCAAGCCGGCCAGCGAAGCCGACTGGGGCACCGAATATCTTGACGCCATCATTTCGGCGAAAGTCGTGGGCGGCATTGAAGAAGCGATCGCCCATGTCGAACGCCACGGCTCGCACCACACCGATTCGATCATCACGCAGGATGATGCGGCCGCCACGAAATTCCTGCGTGAGGTCGACAGCGCCATCGTGCTGCACAACGCCTCCACCCAGTTCGCCGATGGCGGCGAATTCGGCATGGGTGCGGAAATCGGCATCTCGACCGACAAGATGCACGCGCGCGGCCCCGTCGGCGTCGAGCAGCTCACCAGCTACAAATACGTGCTGCACGGCAGCGGACAGGTCCGCCCCTGAGCGTCTGGTTTCGCAAGCTGCCGCCATCACCGAAGCGGTACCGGAAGACGCGCAGCATCCCGGTGCGCGGCCAGCGCATCGGCCTGCTCGGCGGCTCGTTCAACCCGGCGCATGGCGGTCATCGCCATATCAGCCTGCTGGCCTTGCAACGGCTGGGACTCGATCACATCTGGTGGCTGGTCTCGCCGCAGAATCCGCTCAAGTCGCGTGCGGGCATGGCGCCGTTCGCCGAGCGCATCGCCCAGGCGAAAGCCGTCGCCAAACACCCGCGCATCCGGGTGAGCGGCATCGAGGCGGAACTCGGCACGGTGTTCACCATCCAGACGCTGCGCAGGTTGCGCCGGCGGTTTCCGGCGCATCGCTTCGTCTGGCTGATGGGCGCCGACAATCTGAAGTCGATGCACCGCTGGCGCGAATGGCGGCGGATCTTCCGCACCGTGCCGAT
>CAXNFA010000178.1:0-4628 GCA_964201105.1 Alphaproteobacteria bacterium
GGCCCGAAGAGAACCCCCGGTCCAGTCTTGCAAAGATGGGCGCTTGCAGGCCGCAGCACAACCGCGTGGCGAATAGGGGTATTCCAAAGAAAAAGCCCGGCGCCCCTTGAAAGGGCGCCGGGCTTTACAACCCGGACTATGAGGCCTGAGGCTCAGGCGAAGGGACGGGCGAAACGGTCCACCATCTTCGAAATCTGCGCATTGAGCGGCGCGAAGGCCTGGTTGGCGGCCTGCAGCGACAGTTCGCCAAGCTTGGTCGATTCTTCCACGGCCTTGCTGACGCCGGCCTGAAGGAATTCGCTCTGGATCTGTGCGGCTTCCTGCACATTCTTCGCCGCAAACACGGCCTGGGTCGCGTTGACCGTCTGGTTGATCGCGCTCTTCGACAGTTCCATCATGTGGGAGTTGATGGCCTCGTAACCCTTGAAGAAGGCTTCCGAAGCGGCGATTGAAGCATCGATCGAGGCGCGGCCCAGCGAGGCGAACTCGTCATAGCGCTTGGACGCGATGTCGGCCTGGTCCTGGCCGAAGGTCAGGGCCTTTTCGAAACCGCGCGTGGACGCATTGGCGCCCTGCTTGATGATGTTCTCGACCGTGTCCTTGCCGGCCTTCATGGCCGTTTCCATGGTCTGCGAGGCAACTTCCGCACCGGCCTGAAAGGTCTTGCGGGGGTCGTTCTTGGGGGACGTGTTGTTCATCGGGGCAACCTCAGGTCAGTGAATTCGGGCGGGTCAGCAACATGCTGCACTGCAACATGAGCGACTATATGGCTCGCCAATCAGCGGCGTCAAGACGTTATGTTGCGCTGCAGCATTATCTTGCGGCAAGCCGCCGCACAGTCGCAATCGCATTGGCAACCAAGCCTGCGCTGCCCTACCGGCGACTATGAGGGGCCAACCGGCACGGCCCATTTTAGTGCCGCCTCCGCCCCAGCTTTGCCGCAACACGCATACCTCATTACCGAATCTTAACAGGTCAAGCGGGAAATACCGCACAGACCATTGATTTTGCTCACAGACTTGACTTCGGGTCTCGACCCCTTAATATCGACCCACGCTTGGCGATGCTTCGTCGCCAAGGGGGAACCGTACCGAAGCTCAAGTCAGCCGGGGTCGAAGGAATGGATGCAAGGCGGAACTGCGCGGCGCGCGCCAAGGGAACTTCTCTGGCAATCGCCGCATTTGCAGCTGTTCTTGCTGTTACTGTCGCCTTCAGTGGCGCTGCCGACGCGGCCACCAACACGACGAAGAAGCGCAACCCGGCGCCACCGCCAGCCCCCACCTATGCCGCGCTGATCATTGACGCCGCCACGGGCGAAGAGCTGCACAACACCCGAGCCGACGAGCGGGTTTATCCCGCCTCCCTGACCAAGATCATGACCCTCTACATGATCTTTGATGCACTGGACGCCAAGAAGCTGCGCCTGGACCAGCCACTGACCGTGTCGGCCAATGCCGCGCGCCAGGCTCCGTCGAAGCTTTACCTGCAGGCTGGCCAGACAATCACCGTGGAACAGGCGATCCTCGCCGCCGTCACCAAATCCGCCAACGACGCGGCCGTGGTGCTCGGCGAAGCTCTGGGCGGCACGGAAGCTGAGTTCGCACGCATGATGACCAACAAGGCCCGTGCGCTGGGCATGAGCCAGACCACTTTTGCCAATGCCTCGGGTCTGCCCAATGCGGCGCAGGAAACCACGGCGCGCGACTTCTCGCGCCTTGCCGTCGCGATGATCAAGCGCTTTCCCAAATACTACGCCTTCTTCTCGACGGACGAGTTCAGCTACCGGGGCAATGTCTATCGCAACCACAACAAGCTGCTTGCTTCCTATGACGGCACGGACGGGATCAAGACCGGCTTCATCAATGCGTCGGGCTTCAACCTGGTGGCCTCCGTCAGGCGCGGTGACCAACGCCTGATCGGCGTTGTCTTCGGCGGCCGCACCGGCGCCCAGCGCGACCGCCAGATGGAGTCGCTGCTCGACGAAGGCTTCGCCACGGTCGAAGCGCGCAACTACACAGGCAGCCAGCCGCGCATGATGGCGAGCCGCCCGGCCAAGCAATACGCCATGGCCGCCGCCGCGCAGTCCGCCGAGGACAACCTCGACCAGGGGTCAAGCGACGGCGCCGCCGGGCGCGTGACAGCCGCCGCCACCCTGTCGGCGCCACGCGGGCCCGCCAGCAATGGCCAGCGCAGCATCACCACCGCGGCCTTGCCGAACGGCGCCGCCGGCGGCTGGGGCATCCAGGTCGGCGCCTTCCGCGCCCAGGATGCCGCCTATCGCCAGGTTTCGGAAGCCGCGCGCCTCGCGCCGCAGGTCAATGCCGCCAAGGTTGCGATCATCCGCGCCAACGTCGATGGCGACTATCTCTACCGCGCCCGCCTTGTCGGCATGAGCGAGACAGACGCCCGCACGGCCTGCGGATCGCTGTCGCGCCAGGGCATGACCTGCGTGCCGCTGCCGGTCGAGCCGACGCGCATCAACTGAATAAACTGGGGGTCTGACGAAAAGGCGGCGGGTTTCAGCCTGCCGCCTTTTTGTATGGGTCAATGCCCGGTAACGACGGCCGCGTTGACGCCGCTGGCCTTCAATTGGGCGGCCAGCAATTCCTTCAGCCTATCAAGCCCGGCCTCGTCCTTTGCCTCGCAGCGCGCGACCAGAACGGCCTGGGTGTTCGATGCCCGCAGCAGCCACCAGCCGTCCGGCGTGTTCACGCGGGCGCCGTCGATGTCGTTGAAATCCGCACCGGCCTTGCGCAGGCGCGCCAGCACTTCGTCGACCACGACAAATTTGCGCGTGTCGTCGCAATCAAAACGCAATTCCGGCGTGTTCACCATGTCAGGCAACTCGTCGCGGAGGGCGTCAAGCCGCTTGCCGCTGCGCTGCAGCACCTGCATCAGGCGCAGACCAGCATAGATCGCATCGTCATGACCGTAGAAGTCGTCGGCGAAGAAGATGTGTGCGCTCATCTCGCCGCCCAGCTTGGCGCCAAGCTCCTTCATCTTCTTCTTGATGCGCGAATGGCCAGTGCTCCAAATCAAGCCCTGGCCGCCCAGCCGCTTCACCTCGTCGAACAGCATTGACGAGCATTTGACGTCGCCGATGATGACGGCGCCGGGATGCTTCGCCAGCACGTCGCGCGCATAGAGCGCCATGAGCTGGTCGCCCCACAAGATGCGGCCCTTCGAATCGACCACGCCCAGCCGGTCCGCATCGCCGTCGAAGGCAATGCCAAAATCGCAGCCTTCCCGCGCGACAGTCTCAATCACCTGCACCAGATTTGCAGGCACCGTCGGATCCGGGTCATGCGCAGGGAAATTGCCGTCGACCGTCTCATTGAGAAGGATGTGGCGGCCCTTGAGCTTCTTGATCAGGCGCGGCACCACCGCGCCGGCCGCACCGTTGCCGATGTCCCAGGCAATCGTGATGTCTGAGGGCAGGTCGAGGCCGCGGGTGAGGCGCGCAATATAGGAGTCGATCACATCGGCCGTTTCAGCACGGCCAATGCCGTTGGCAAAGTCGCCAGCAGCAGCAAGCTTGCCCAGATTGACGATATCTTCTGCGAAGAAGGGCCCATGGCCCATCATCATCTTGAAACCATTGTGCGTCGGCGGGTTGTGCGAACCGGTCACCATAGTGCCTGCATCGGTGCCAAGCTCATGCACGGCGTAGTAGAGCATCGGCGTCGGGCCCAGTCCGATACGGCGCACGCGCAAACCCGTCGAAACCAGTCCGTCGACCAGCGCGGCCTCCAGTTCCACCGACGACAACCGGCCGTCATAGCCGACTGCGATCGTCGTGCCGCCCGAGCGGACCAGCACCGTGCCGAAGGCCCGGCCGAGCGCGCGGGCGTCCGCCGCATGCAGGGTTTCCCCCACAATGCCACGCACGTCATAGGCGCGCAGGATGGTGGGGTGGAAGCTATGCTTGGTCATGGCGTCGCTTTCAGGCCGCGCGGCCCAGGCTCACATAGCGCAGGCCCGCTGCCTGCATCGCGACCGGGTCATGCATGTTCCGGAAATCAACGACCAGCGGGGTGCGCAGTGCCGCCTTCAGCTTGGCAAGGTCAAGCGCCTTGAATTCGCTCCATTCGGTGACGATCACGGCGACATCGGCGTCCCTGGCCGCGTCGTAGGAATCGCCGGTCCAGACCAGTCCTGCCATTTCGGGATGCTTCTTTGCCTCGTCCATGCCGGCGGGATCAAAGGCACGCACGATCGCCCCCGCGGCGCGCAGGTCCGGCACGAGATCCAGGCTGGGGCTTTCGCGCATGTCGTCGGTGTTGGCTTTGAAGGTCAAGCCGAGCAGCGCCACCGTCTTGCCCTTCATCGAACCGCCCAGCGCCGCGGCGACGCGCGACGCCAGCGTCTTCTTGCGGTCCTCGTTGACGCTGATCGTCGTCTCGACAATGCGCGTCGGGCTGTCGCCGGCCCGCATCATATGGGCGAGCGCGCGCGTGTCCTTGGGGAAGCAGGAGCCGCCATAGCCCGGCCCCGTCGACAGGCCCCAGCGGCCAATACGCTTGTCCAGCCCCATGCCGCGTGCCACGGCTTCCACATCGGCGCCGACCTTCTCGCAGAAATCGGCGATCTCGTTAATGAAGCTGATTTTCACGGCGAGGAAGGCGTTG
>CAXNFA010000179.1:0-4623 GCA_964201105.1 Alphaproteobacteria bacterium
TGAACTCGAGTTCCACCTATGACCGAAGTCGCCAACGACAAGGGCAGCAAGCGCGATCGGCCTTCGGTCGCCTATGTCAGGCCGAAACAGACGCCCGCTATCGTCCGCATCGCCGACAAGACGGCGGATTGGGTGATCTCGGTCGGTGGTCTCTTCGTCATTCTGGCCGTCGCCGGAATCATGATCTTTCTGATCCAGGTGGTGGTGCCGCTCTTCACGGGCGGCGATTTGCGCGGCACGCGCACCTACACATTGGCTGATACCGCCGCACCGCTGGTGGCCATTCGCATCGACGACACCAATTCCGTGGCGCTGGAGCTATTCGCGGACGGAAAGCTGGCCGTCTTGCATCTGCCAACGGGCAAACACCTCGATGTCCCCGGGCTTGACCTCGGCGGCAAGTCGGTGACGGCCTTTGCTGACACGATCAATGGTGAAAACCTGGCGCTTGGCTTTAACGATGGCAGCGTCCGTTTCGGCGAACTTTCCATTCGTGGCCTGGTCATTCCCGCCAGCGAGGCGCCGGCCAATCTGACCCGGCTGTCCGACACGAGCTTTACCGACGGCGCGGCGGTGTTCGAGGCGCTGGGGCCGAACCAGTATCGCCGCCTCACCGTCTCCGCCATTTTCGGCGACGCACAGCCCATTTCCGAAACCGGGCAGGCGATCCGGCAGATTGACTATCGCGTCAGCGGCACGTCCGAACGGCCAACCCGTGGCTTTGTCACCGTGGATGACGCCGGCGTGTTGCGCTACACGCGCTCGGAAACGCGCATGAACCTTCTGACGCGGCGTGAGACCGTTACCGTCCAGTCTTCGACCCTGCAGTCGACCGGCGATGCCACACCCGTGGCGGATATTCTGCTGACCGGCCAGGGCGACCAAGTCTATATCGCGCACACCAGCGGCTTCGTCTATCGCTACGATACGCGCAACCCGCAGGCGGCCGCGGTGGTTGAATCGCGCGACCTGACCGTCGGCAATGCCGACCTGACACGAATCAGCTTCCTGATCGGCGAACAGGCAATCGTCGTCGGTGGGTCTGATGGGTCCGTCAATGTTTTCTCGCGAATTCAGACGCCTGAGGCACGCACGCCGGACGGCTATTCGATGGTGCTGATGCACCCGCTGGACGCGCAATCCGCCGCCATCACTGGCCTCGCCGTCAGCGCGCGCAACAAGATGTTCCTGACATCCGACGCCTCGGGCGCGGTCTGGGTGCGCCATTCGACCAGCGCGCAGGTGCTGTTGAAGCTGCGCGGCGAAAAGAGCGGCGCCCGTTTTGAGACCATGTCGGTGTCGCCGCGTTCAGATGGCGTGCTGGCTGTCGCCTCGGATCGCAGCGCGCAGTTCTGGCGCTTCGACATTCCGCACCCGGAAACCACGCTGGGCACGATCTTCGGCAAGGTCTGGTATGAGGGCTTCCCCAAGCCCGAATATTCCTGGCAGTCGTCGTCGGGCAATGACGACTTCGAACCCAAGTTGTCGCTGATCCCGCTCATTTTCGGCACGATCAAGGGCACCATCTACTCACTGCTCTTCGCGGTGCCGATCGCGCTGATGGCGGCGATCTTCACCGCCGAATTCGTCCATCCGCGGGTGCGCAGCGTCGTCAAGCCGGCGATGGAGATGATGGCTTCGCTGCCCTCGGTCGTGCTCGGCTTCATCGCCGCGCTGGTCCTGGCGCCGGTGGTCGAATCCTTCATCGCGGCGGTGGTGCTCGGCTTTGTTGCCGTCCCCATGTCGCTCTTTGCGGCGGCCTTCCTCTGGCAGCTTCTGCCCGAGGATGCCGCGATTCGGTTTGGCCGCCTGACCAAGCTCGTGCTGATATTCATTGTGCTCGGCCTTGGCCTGTGGCTTTCGGTGCTGCTTGCGCCAGGCTTCGAGAATCTCTTCTTCTCGGGCGACTTCCAGGGCTGGGTTAACGGCACGGTGGGCGGCGGGACGGCCTTCCTCACGTTGCTGCTCCTACCGCTGGCCTATATCGCGGTTTCGATGGTGGCCGCGCGCACGGTCGGACCTGCTCTGCAGCAACGCATCCGCGCTCTGCCGCGCAGCCAGGGCGGCGTGCTTGATGGCCTCCGCTGGCTCGTCCTGCTCGCGGCTTCGGTGGTGCTCGCGCTTGTCCTTGCCAGCCTGTTCACGGGTGCCGGCTTCGACCCGCGCGGCGGCGTGTTCGACACCTATGTCCAGCGCAACACGCTGGTGGTCGGCTTCGCCATGGGCTTTGCCGTCATTCCCATCATCTACACGATTGCTGAAGACGCCCTGACGGCAGTGCCGGAACATCTCCGTGCCGCAAGCCTCGCCTGCGGCGCGACGCGCTGGCAGACGGCGACGCGCATCATCCTGCCGACGGCCATGAGCGGTATCTTCGCGGCCGTGATGGTCGGCATGGGCCGCGCGGTGGGCGAGACCATGATCGTGGTGATGGCGGCCGGCAACACGCCGGTGCTCGACTGGAACCTCTTCAACGGCTTGCGTGCCTTGTCGGCGAATATCGCGGTGGAACTGCCCGAGGCGGTGGCGGACAGCACGCTCTATCGCATGCTGTTCCTTGCAGCACTAACCCTGTTCGTGATGACTTTCGTCCTGAATACCATCGCCGAACTCATTCGCCAGCGCTTCCGCAAGCGCGCCGTGCAGCTCTAGGAATCCGGCGATGACCACAAATGTATCCGTGACCACTCCGGTCTCCGTGTCCGGAACCCGCACCCGGGTGCGCAACTTCCGCTCCGACTTGAGCGCCCATGGAGAGCCCTATAACTGGGCGCTCGGTGGCGCACTCGCCTTCGGCATCATCCTGATCGTCGGCTTCCTGCTGCTGGTTCTATGGAACGGCGTCTCGACCTTCTACCCGCAGCCGATCGAGGTGATCCGCACGGTGAACGGCAATCTGGTGGCTGGTCCAATCCGCCGTGACGAACTTTACCGCCTACCCGCCGAACAGCTGGCCGCGCTGCCGCCGGACCGTCAGGCCCGCATCCGCGCCGACGATGGCTTCGCCACCCGCCGCCTTGTGCAGATCGGCAACTACGATCTCTACAACGAGGACTTCCGCTGGGTTTCCGACCATCAGATCGAGTCTGTCAGCGAGCCAGAGGGTCTCTTCTACATCGAGCGGATCGAGTGGGGCCCCTTCATCGGACGCATCAAGCAGCTCTCGCTGGAAGGGCGGACAATTTCCGGCGAAGCGTTGACACCGCAGCTTCTTGGCCGCGCGCATGACGAGGCGCGCGACCGCTGGTCGCGTCTGCGCGAGCTTGAGCGTGGCGACATTGGCACGATCAACCATCATCTTGATGAGGAGCGACTTGCGCTGCGGCGCCTGGAGCTGCGCTATGGCCAGGGTGATCCGCGCGTGGCCGAGGCCGCGCGGCCGATCCAGCAGCGAATCGATGAGCTGCAGGCGAAATACAAGGTTGTCGCCGAGGAAGTGTCCGTCATCCGCCAGGCGGACATGCGGAACACCATTACGTTGGCAGATGTCGGCGGCCGGGAAAAGGAATTGCCGCTCTCTGGCGTAACGCGCTTCGTGGCGGCAAATGATCTCGGGCTGTTCGGCAAGCTTGGCGTCTATTTCAGCCGCTGGGGCGAGTTCCTGGCCGAAGAACCGCGTGAGGCCAATACAGAGGGTGGCGTCATGCCGGCCATCTTCGGCACCTTCGTGATGACGTTGCTCATGGTGATTATCGTGGCGCCGTTTGGCGTCATCACGGCGTTGTATCTGCGCGAATACGCGAAGCAGGGCCGCATCGTTTCCATCGTGCGCATTTCGGTCAACAACCTCGCCGGTGTGCCCTCCATCGTCTATGGCGTGTTCGGCCTGGGCTTCTTCGCCTACCTTTTGGGTGGAGGCATCGACGGGCTGTTCTTCCCAGAACGCCTGCCAAATCCCACCTTTGGTACCGGCGGCATCCTGTGGGCTTCACTCACGCTCGCGCTGCTGACGGTGCCGGTCGTGATTGTGGCGACGGAAGAAGCGCTGGCGGCCGTGCCGCGCTCGATGCGCGAAGGGTCGCTCGCTTGCGGTGCCTCCAAATGGCAGACCATCCGCAACATCGTGCTGCCCCGGGCCATGCCCGGCATCATGACCGGGCTTATCCTGGCCATGGCACGCGGCGCCGGCGAGGTGGCGCCGCTGATGCTGGTCGGCGTGGTGAAGCTGGCACCCGAACTGCCGATCGACGGCTTCTTCCCCTTCATCCATCTCGAGCGCAGCTTCATGCATCTTGGCTTCCACATCTATGACGTGGGCTTCCAGTCACGCAATTCGGAAGCGGGCAAGCCGATGGTCTTCGTTACCACCATGCTTCTGATCGGCCTGATCTTCATCATGAACATCGGTGCGATCCTGATCCGCAGCCGGCTGAAGCGCCGGTTCGCCGGGTCGCAGTTCTAGGGGAATTCCATGTCAGTCGCCGAAGCAGATAAAATTGTAGCGGCTCCGGTCTTCGGACCGACCGAGTATCACATCGCCACAAGCTCAAGCGGCGTCGCGCTCGACGTCAAGGACTTCAATCTCTGGTATGGCGCAAGCCAGGCCTTGCATCAGGTGAATATGCCGATCCAGAAGGGTGTCGTGACGGCGCTGATCGGCCCGTCCGGTTGTGGCAAGTCCAC
>CAXNFA010000180.1:0-4617 GCA_964201105.1 Alphaproteobacteria bacterium
GGGTGATATAGGCAAGCATTACAGGAACATCATTGCGGGCTGCGGCCCGCCCGGGCAAGGGCCGTGACCTTGGCCGGGTCCACCCACCAGGTGTCGAGGAAGCCAAGGTTGAAGGCGGGCTTCACGGCGGGACGGCCAAAGATGTTCCAGTGCGCGATGGGATGCTCGCTGCGCGTCCACTGGGTTACCACATACTGGTTGCCCATGACGACGCGGTCGAGCGCACGTGCGGCGGTGGTCAGGCTGGGGCGGTCCGCCGCATTGGCGATGCGTTCCACCAGCATATCGACCGCGGGGTCCATCACGCCCGGATAGTTGACGCCACCGGTCGCCCTGGCCGATTCGCTGCCCCAATAGTTGCGTTCCGCGATGCCGGGTGTCTGCGCCGTGCCCCAGGCAATGGTGATGATGTCGAAGTCGAAGCCCTGCAGCCGGTTGGCATAGTTGGCGGCATCGATGGTCCGCATGCGGGCGTCGATGCCCAGGCGGCGCATGTTCTCGACGATCGGGCCGGCGATGCGCTCGAAGGTCGGGCTGTCCTCGAGAAACTCGATGTCGAGGGTTTCGCCCTGGGCATTGCGCCGCTTGCCGTCCCTGATGCGCCAGCCGGCCTCGTCGAGCAGCCGGGCGGCCTTCAGCAACTGGGTGCGGTTGTTGCCGCTGCCGTCGCTTTTCGGCGGCGCATAGACCTGGGTGAAGATGTCGGGCGGCAGCTTGTCCCGGAAGGGCGCGAGCAGTTCCAGTTCGGCAGCATCGGGCAGCGCCGTGGCCGCCATCGGCGTGTTGTGATAGAGGCCGGTGGAGCGCTCATACAGGCCATAGAACAGCGTATTGTTCGTCCATTCGAAGTCGAACATCAAGTCAAAGGCCTGGCGCACGCGGCGGTCGGCGAATTTGGCCTTGCGCAGGTTCAGCACGAACCACTGGCGGTTGGCCGGGCTCTGGTCGGGCAGGATTTCCTTCACCACGCGGCCATCGCGCACGGCGGGGAAGTCATAGCCGGTGGCCCAGGTCTTCGACGTGAACTCCTCGCGGAAGTCATAGCCGCCGCCCTTGAAGGCTTCGAACTCCACGTCGCGGTCGCGGTAGAAATCCAGCCGGATCTCGCCAAAGTTCCAGCGCCCGACATTCACGGGCAGGTCCCTGGCCCAATGATCCTCGACGCGGCGGAAGACGATGTTGCGGCCCGGGTTGACCTCGGCCATGCGATAGGGACCGGACGCCAGCGGCGGTTCGAAGGTCGTGCGATCGAATTCGGTCTTGCTGTAATAGGCCTTCGACAGGATCGGCAGCGCCGCGGCGATCAGCGGCAGGTCGCGCAGCGCCAGTGCCGCAGGGTCGAAGCGATAGGTCACCGTGCGTGGGCCATTGACCTCGGCGCCAGTGACATCGCGCAACGGCAGGCGATAGGCGGGCGCACCCTTGGTCTTCAGCAGGTCGAAGGTGAAGGCGAGGTCGTCCGCCGTGATCGGCGTGCCGTCATGCCAGCGCGCCTCGGGCCGCAGGGTGAAGGTGACGGACAGCTTGTCGGCGGCGACATCGGCGCTTTCGGCGACGAGACCGTAGAGCGCATCCGCCTCGTCCGTCGCGGGCACCATCAGCGTCTCGAAGGGCAGTTGCATCAGCAGGCCGCCCTGGCCGCGCAGGCGCACGCCCTTCAGGATGAAGGGATTGACGTTGTCGAAGGCGCCCTCGCCATAGGCGAGCCGCACCGTGCCACCCTTGGGCGCATCGGGATTCACATAAGTGAAGCGCTTGAAGTCGGCCGGATATTTGAGATCGCCGAAGGGCGAAAGTCCATGGCGCGGTTCCGCCGCGGCGCTGCCGACGGCCAGCAGGCCGGCGAAGAGCGCCGCCGAGAGCGCACGCATGGCCGTCGTGGCGGTCACTGCGCCGGGGCCGCCTCGCGGCCTTTCAGCCCGTCGGCCTTCTGGGGATCAACCCACCAGGAGTCGAGCGCGAAGCCGTATTTCGGCGTCTTCTCGGGGCGGCCGAACTTGTCCCAATAGGCGACGCGGAAGGTCTGGCTATGCCATTGCGGCACCACGTAATGGCTCCACAGCAGCACGCGATCGAGCGCGCGGCTGGCGGCCACCAGCGACTCGCGGTCGGGCGCGGCAATGATGTCGTCGATCAGCGCATCGACGGCGGGATCCTTGATGCCGACCAGGTTGCGGCTGCCTTGCACATCCGCCACCTTCGATCCCCAGAAGTCGCGCTGCTCATTGCCGGGCGAGAGCGACTGGGCGAAGGTGGTGACGATCACGTCATAGTCGAATTCATCGAGACGGTTCTGGTACTGCGCCGTGTCGATGGTGCGGATGTTCGCCTTGATGCCCAGCCGTTCCAGATTCTGGATATAGGGCTGCACGATGCGCTCGAAGGCGGGATCGGCGAGCAAGAATTCGATCGTCATCGGCTTGCCCGCCTTGCTGGTCAGCGCGCCATTCTTCACTTCCCAGCCTGCGGTCTTGAGCAAGTCCGCCGCGTTGCGCAGCAAGCGGCGGTCGCGGCCCGAGCCATCGCTCTTCGGCGCCGCATAGGCCTTGGTGAAGACTTCCTCGGGCACCTTGCCCTTGAGCTTGTCGAGATATTTCAGCTCGGCTGGACTGGGCAGGCCTGTCGCCGCGAGTTCGGAATTGGCGAAGAAGCTCTGCGTGCGGGCATATTGCCCATAGAAGAGGTTGGTGTTCGACCATTCGAAGTCGAAGGCGTCGATCAGTGCGGCGCGCACGCGCGCGTCCTTGAACTGCTCGCGGCGGATATTGAAGGCGAAGGCCTGCATGCCCGACGGCATCTCGTGCTTGATCTCTTCCTTCTTCACCAGGCCGCGGCGCATCGCCGGGAAGTCATATTCCGTCGCCCAGATGCGCGCGGCATTTTCCTGCCGGAAGTCATACTGGTGCGCCTTGAAGGCCTCGAGCGCGACCGTCGCGTCGCGGTAATAGTCCCAGCGCATGCGGTCGAAATTGTTGGTGCCGAGATTCACAGGCAGCTTCTCGCCCCAGTAGTCCTTCACGCGTTCGATAGTGATCGAGCGGCCAGGATCGACGGAAGCCACCTTGTAGGCCCCCGATCCCATCGGCGGTTCCAGCGTGGTCTGGTCGAATGTGACACGGGAGTAATATGACTTGGACAGCACTGGCAGCTGGCCAATGATCTGCGGCAACTCGCGATTGAGACCGCCGGAGAAGTGGAACTTCACCTTGTGGTCACCCAGTTTCTCGGCCTTGTCCACGTCGTGCCAGTACTGGCGGTAGAAGGGATTGCCCTTGGTCTTCAGGGTCTCGAAGCTGAAGACCACGTCGTCGGCGGTGACCGGCGTGCCGTCATGCCAGCGCGCTTCCTTGCGCAGGGTATAGGCCACCCAGGAGAAATCCTCCGGCACCTCGACGCTTTCGGCGATCAGGCCATATTCGCTCGACGCCTCGTCCTGCGACGAGGTCATCAAGGTCTCGAAAAGCTGGCTGACGCCGGCCGCCGCGCGGCCCTTCAGCAGGAAGGGATTCAGGCTGTCGAAGCTGCCGATGGCTGACAGCACGATCTCGCCGCCCTTCGGCGCATTGGGATTCACATAGTCGAAATGCTTGAAGTCGGGGCCGTATTTCAGGTCGCCGAAGAGCGAACTGCCATGGGACACGCGGGTGGTCTGGGCTCCGGCGGGGGATGCCAGCAGGGCGGCAGCCAGGGCAAGCCCGAGAATCGGGCGAAGGGCGTGGATCGACATGACAGGAAACCTCCCGTGATTCCGGGGCCGCATTCGGGCGGCGGCACTTCCGGCGATCATAGCGGATATACGGGCGAAACCGTGGCGGGGTGCGCCGTCACACACGCTTTTGACGTTCTTTCGGAAAGTTAGTGCCCGGCTAGGACGCGGCAGGCCTCGGCATGGACCCTGGCGTCGCCGGCGGCCAGAACATGGCCCTTGCTGTGCCGGTCGAGCGGCTTGCCGCTCCAGTCGGTGATGACACCGCCGGCGCCCTCCACCACCGGGATCAGGGCGGCGAAGTCATAAAGCTTCAGCCCGGTCTCGCAGACCAGGTCCACGAAGCCTGTGGCCAGCACGGCGTAGGCATAGCAGTCGGTGCCCCAGCGGGTGCGCAGGGTGGCCTCGCCCAGGCGCCGGAAGGCCGCGCCATCCCCCTGGGAAAACAGGTCCGGGCTGGTGGAATCAAGCCAGGCCATCTTCAGGCCGGGGCAGGCGCGCGTGCGGACGGGCTTGTTGTTCAGCGTCGTCGCATGGCCACGGGCGCCGATCCAACGCTCGCCGGTGATGGGCTGGTCGATCACGCCCAGGATCGGCACGCCATCTTCCAATAGCGCGATCAGGGTGCCGAAGACCGGCTTGCCGGTGGCGAAGGAGCCGGTGCCATCGATGGGATCCAGCACCCAGACATGGCGGGCATCGGGCCGTTCGTTGCCGAATTCCTCGCCGATGATGACGTGGTCGGGACGAACGGCCTTGATCAGCGCGCGCAGGGCTTCTTCCGCCTCGCGATCGGCGATCGTGACCGGCGTCTGGTCGGCCTTCTCAACAATGTCGAAAGGGGTGCGGAAATGACGCCGGATCACGGCGCCCGATGCATCGGCGAGACGGTGCGCCAGGGCAATCAGATC
>CAXNFA010000181.1:0-4608 GCA_964201105.1 Alphaproteobacteria bacterium
ATGCCGGCAAATTCCACGCGGCGCTGACCGGGATCAGCCATGCGCAGGGGCACCTGCTGTTCGGCTCGTCGGCGAACATCTCGCTGACGGGTACCAAATTCCGCGGCGCCGACATCGAGCCGGAAATCCGTGCCATTGCCGATATCGTCATCGACTATGGGCTGGTGAAATACCACCCGTGGAATGCGTCATCGACGCTGCTCGACATCGAGACTTGCACCGTGCATCGCCATGGCGTTGCCTTCGAGAATATCGCCGACATCCTGCACCGGCATTTCGGCATCGACCTGCCGCCACGGCCCAGCAGGGCCTAGAGCATGGTCTCTTTAGACGCGATCGCGTCTAAAGAGACCATGCTCTATTTTCTTGATAAAGCTAGGCAATCACTTCGTCATTGATCTAATCGCGATTCGATCAATGACGAAATTGCTCTAGAGCTGGGCCTGCGGCTGGCTGACCGGGTGCGACCGGGTCGGTGTCCGGCCGTCCAGGATTTCCCAGCCCTCTTGGCGTGCGACGCGCCGCAGGGCGCGGCTCGGGTTGACGGCGACGGGCCGGCCCACCGCGCGCAGCAAGGCCACGTCATGGCCGCTGTCGCCATAGGCGACGGCGTCGGCCATGTCTTCGCCCGCCTCAGTGGCAATCTGCCGTGCGGCGGCGAGTTTCTCGAGACCGATGGGATGGTAGTCGGGCGCCGCCGCTGTAAAGACGCCGTTGGCCGATGCGCAGCGCGCCGCGCAGAAGGTCTGGATGTCGAGCAGGTCGGCGAGCGGCCCGGCGATGAAGTCGCCCGCGCCCGTCAGCAGGCACAGCATGTCGTCCTGGCGGCGATGCCAGTCGATGCGTTCGCGCATGGTGTCGCGAACACGCGGCAGCAGGTGGGTAAGCGCGAAGATTTCCGCCTGCGCGCGCACGGTGTCCACTGGCAGGCCGGCGAGGAAGGCCTTGTTTTTCTTGAAGCTCTGGCGGCCATAGTCCGGCCAGGCGCGTGGGAGGAAACGCAGGCTGGCGCCAATCTGGCTGCGCCCCGCCATGCCCCGGCGCAGCAGGAAGCCGAAGAAGGATGGCTCGCTCGACAGCCCGCCGATGAGGGTGCCGTCAAGGTCGACCAGTACCAGGGCCATCAGCCGGCTCCCGCCAGCGCGTCGTCATCCCGGGCAAAGACGCGGCGGTCGGACAGGAACTCCGCCACCACCGGCACACCACGCAGGATGCAGATGAAGACCGTGGCCCAGGTCATGCCGATGGCAATGGCGGTCACCGTGGCGCCGGCCGTCTGCCACCACTCCGGCGCCAGCGCGGCGAGCGCCGGCAGGATCAGCAGCAGGGCGAAGGTCCAGGATTTCAGGATGGCGTAGACGGTGCGCAGGAAGCGGCCGCTGACGAGGAAGCGGGCCCAGGGCCGCTGCATCATGCCAAAGGCCGTCTCACCCCGGGAGATCCCGGCATAGCGGATGGCGTCGACGATGTTGCCACGCACGATGAAGACGATGGGCACCCAGACCGGCACGGCGCCCAGGTCGGCCAGCACCAGCCAGAGCACGATCTCGACCACGCGGTCAGCGGCGATGTCGAAGATCGAGCCGAAGACGGAGGTTTCGTTACGGGCGCGGGCGACCCAGCCGTCGAGGCCGTCCATCAGGAAGACGACGGCGACCAGCGGCAGGTGCACGATTTGCCACGTCGGTGCGGCGCGATAGGCGATGGCGACCAGGCCCGCGAGCAACAACAGGCGGGTAAGGGTGATCAGGTTGGCCATGCTGCCCCCTTGCAATCGATGGCCTTGCGGCCCCCATTATCCGGGCCGAATGACCCGGGTTTCCCGGCGATCCCTTGTCCAGACGCGGGCGCCGGCGAACAGGGGCCCCGGCGTCGGAAAAGGATCAAAGTCATGTACGTCCCGCAGCCCTTTACCGTTCCCGCGCCTGACGACTGGGCGGCCGGCTTCATCGCCCGGCATGGCTTTGCCAGCCTGACGGTCGTGGCCGATGGGACCCTTCATGCCGTGCCGCTGCCCTGCGTGCTTGAGAAGGACGCGAGCGGGGCTCGACTGCTGGCCCATGTCGCCCGCGCGAATCCGATCTGGCAGGCCTTTGCCGGGACGGAGGTGCTGCTCCAGTTCCAGGGCGCCAACGCCTATGTCTCGCCCGACTGGTACGAGACCGAGCATATGGTGCCGACATGGAATTACGAGGCCGTGCATGTCTATGGCACGGCCCGGCTGCTGGAGGCTGAAGACGACGCCCTGCGCGTGCTCGCCGCGCTGAGCGCGCATTACGAGGCGGACCTGGTGCCGAAGGCACCCTGGACGCTCGACAAGATGCCGCCCGACCTGCTGCGCAGGCTGCTACGCGGCATTGTCGCCTTCGAGGTTCCCGTCGCGCGCCTGGAGGTGAAGCGCAAGCTGAGCCAGAATCGCAGTGCCGCCGACCGCGCGGGCGTCATCGCCGCGCTCCGTCAGCGCAGTGATGAAGACAGCCGTACAATTGCAGCGAAGATGGCCGAACTGGAATCGTCCGGCGGCTAGTTCTTGCCGATTCGCGGTTTGCCGGAGGTGGACGGGCCGAAGGATTTTTCCAGCACCCGCGTGCTTTCCTCGGCCAGGGTGATCGCTTCGCTGAGCAGGGCGAGGATGCGGATGTTGTTGTCCATCACCTGGCGCGCCTCAGGCCGCCGGTCATCGACGATCTTGGTGGCGCGCTTGACGATGTCGGCGCGAATGATGGCCAGGATGTCCTCCAGCTTGTAGCCGGTAGGGTTCTGGTCGTTGGCAAGAAAATGGGTCATGTCACGTGGTCCGTCTGCAAGGCTCGAATCGTGGCAGGCGCCGGGGCAGGGGTCAACGTGCCAGCTAGATTCCAAGGCCCTTCGGCACCTCCAGCCCAAGCGCGTGGCGGCCGAAGGGGGCCATGTTGCGGTCGTAGTTGACCGCGATCTGGGTGGCGGCGGCGTTGAGGTCGCGGAAATAGCGCTGTGCCGGGTTGGCGTCCTGGATGCCCATGGCGCCCATGGCCGAGACCACGCGTTCCAGCGCGACCTGGCACAGACGCACGGCGAAGGCGCGGTCGCGATTCATCTCCAGCAATTCATCCTGGCCCAGGGTTGCGTCTGTTTCGCCGACGCGACGCAGGCGGGCGATCTGGGTGTCCATCAGCAAGGCCGCCGCCTTGGCCTCGGCCATCGATTCGGCCAGGCGGATCTGCACGGTCGTTTCCTCGGCGACCACGGTCTTGGTCAGCACGCCCTGACGCACCCGCGTCTGCTCGCGATAGGCGGCGATGCCGGCTTCCGCCATGCCGACCAGCGGGCCGAGCAGGCTGGTGCCAAAGAAGCCCGTCAGGTCGCGGCGGTAGATGAAGTCATCGTTGACGGCACCGCCCGGCGGGTTCGGACCCCAGAAGGCCTGCATCGTCAGCGTGCGCCAGGCGGGGACGAAGACCTGTTTCGTCACCACGTCCTTGCTGCCGGTGCCGCGCATGCCGGACACGTACCAAGTGTCGTCGATACTGTAGTCGGACTTCGGCAGCAACAGGAAGATTCGCGGCGCCGCCGCGCCCAGCTTCGCTGCATCGACCGCACCGCCGACCATCACCCAGTCGGCATGGTCGATGCCGCTGGCAAAGCCCCAGGCGCCGTTGACGCGATAGCCGCCGTCTTCACTGATGATCGTCACACCCTTCTGCACCGAGGCGTTGGTAACCAGTACATCGGGCCCGTTGCCATAGATCTCGTCCTGCACGCGCGGGTCGAAGCGGCAGGCATAAGCGTTGTTTGCCGCCACCACGGTGGCGATCCAGGCGGTGGACGGACAGGCATGGGCGAGCAGCCGGCCGATGTCATACTGGATGCCCCAGGGTACGCCATGGCCGCCAAAGCGGCGGGGCTGGAAGTGGCGGAACAGTTCTGCTTCGAAGAGGTCGCGGATGGTTTCCGCCGGCAGCATGCGCCGCTTCTCGGTGTCGGCCGCCCGTTCGCGCAGCACGGGCTGCAGGGCGCGGATACGGTCGAGCAGGGCCTCGGTGGTGATCAGGGGTGTTTCGCGATCCATGTCAGCTCGGCTTCTCGGCGCGGGTGAGGCAGGGGGAAAGATAGTCGGCGGCGGTGTCGTGGAAGCGCAGCACCAGCCGGCGCGGCAGCGACCGCCGGCTGACCTGGCGCTTCTGCAGCGACGGCACCGTGGGGTCGGGCACCAGCTCCGGCTTCTGGTACAGGATACCGGTCGTCCGGTAGTCGAGATAGCTCAGATCGATCGTGGTGGTGGGGAAGCGCCAGACCAGGTTGATTGATTCGGAATCGCCCGACGGGCGTCGTGTCTCGCAGATTCGCGTGGGCGGGCCGTAGTCGCGTTCGAGGTTGGCACGCAGCTGCTCGAAATCGGCCGGCGTCGCCTGCTGCTCGCGCCGCTCCAGCATCACCTGCAGCAGGCGGTCGCGCGCGGCCTCGATCTGCAACATGGCGGAGAAGGTCAGGCCGGCAACTTCCGTCTCCGGCACCCGGGCGGGCGCATTCATGCGGCCAAAGTCCCAGGGCGGGTCCAGCCGTTCGGCGCCGGCCGGCAGCGCGTTGAACACATCCTCGGTCGACATGGTCCAGCGCAGGCTGCCGACA
>CAXNFA010000182.1:0-4604 GCA_964201105.1 Alphaproteobacteria bacterium
CGCGCGATCGACGAAGGCGCTGGCGCCCAGGCCTTTCAGATAGTCGTGCTGGTCGGCGCGGCCGGTGGCGGCGGTAACGCTGTAGCCAAGCTTCGCCAGCAGTGCGACGGCGACGCTGCCGACACCGCCCGCGGCACCCGTCACCAGCACCGGCAGCTTGCCGGGCTTCACCCTGGCGTCTTCGAGTGCCATCACGGCAAGCATGGCAGTAAAGCCCGCGGTGCCAATGGCCATGGCGCGCTTGACGTCGATGCCCGGCGGAAGCGGCACCAGCCACTCGGCCTTGAGCCGCGCCTTCTGCGTGTAGCCGCCCCATTCGGTCTCTGACAGCCCCCAGCCGGTCGCGGCGACGACATCGCCCTTGCGATAGAGCGGCGAAGCGGATTCCTCCACCGTGCCGGCAAGGTCGATGCCCGGCACCATGGGGAACTTGCGCACCACCTTGCCCTTGTTGCCGTTGAGGACGAGGCCGTCCTTGTAGTTGAGGCCGGAATAGGCGACGCGCACGACGACATCGCCGGGCGGCAGGTCGCCGAGGGTCAGGTCCTTGAAGGCGACGGACGCCTTGCCATCGGTTTCGGTGGCAACCAGCGCCTTGAAGGTGTCAGTCATGACATTGTCATCCCTTGGGCTCGTCGGTACAAAAATCAGCTGAAGGTCGCGCCGCCTTCGAAGAAGCGGAAGGGCTGCCCCTGCGGCTTCGTCAACTGGCCGTCGCGCATCACGGTCTGGCCGCGGATGATGGTCATCATCGGCCAGCCCGTCACGGTCATGCCGTCATAGGGCGTCCAGCCGCATTTGCTCGCCATCATCGAATCGGTGATCTGGCGCCTGGCCTTCAGGTCGACGACGGTGAAGTCGGCTTCGCCACCCACCGCGATGCGGCCCTTGCCGACAATGCCCCAGACGCGCGCCGGGCCGTGGCAGAGCAGGTCGACCACCTGCAGCAACGAAAGCCGCCCGGCATTCACATGATCGAGCATGAGCGGCAGGATCGTCTGCACGCCGGGCATGCCCGAGGGGCTTTCCGGATAGGTCTTCGCCTTGTTGGCCTTGCTGTGCGGCGCATGGTCGGAGCCAAGCACATCGACCACGCCGGCGTTGATCGCGCGCCACAGCGCGGCGCGGTGATGCTCTTCGCGGATCGGCGGGTTCATCTGCGCGCGGGTTCCCAGCCGCTCGTAAGCGTCGGGCGCGGCCAGCGTCAGGTGCTGCGGCGTCGTCTCGACCGTGGCGATGTCCTTGTTGAGCGCGAGAAGCTCCATTTCCTCGGCCGTCGTCACATGCAGCACATGGACGCGGCGGCGCGCCTCGCGCGCGAGCCGCAGCAGGCGCTGCGTGGCCAGCAGGGCGCTTTGCGCGTCGCGCCAGACATGGTGGTTGCGCGGATGGTCGCCGCGCAGGTGCTTGCGCTCGTCCATCCGCGGGTTGTCCTCACAATGGACGGCCACACGGCGCGAGCCGTGGCGCAGGATGGAGAACAGCGGCTCGTCCTCCGCCACCAGCAGGTCGCCGGTCGAGGCGCCCATGAACACCTTCACCCCGCAGCAGCCGGGCGTGCGCTCATATTCGGCGAGCTTCGTGGCGTTCTGCGCCGTGCCGCCCATGTAGAAGGCGAAGTCGCACCAGGCGCGGCCCGTCGCGCGGCGCACCTTGTCGGCCAGCGCGTCAGGATCGCTGGTGTTGGGCTTTGTGTTCGGCATTTCGAACACGCCGGTCACACCGCCCAGCACGGCGCCGCGCGTGCCACTTTCCAGGTCTTCCGCCTCTTCCATGCCGGGTTCGCGGAAATGCACCTGCGTGTCGATGACACCGGGCAGGATGTGCAGGCCGGTGGCATCGATCACCTGCCCGGCCTGGTCCTTGCCGATGTCGCCGACCGCCATGATGCGGCCGTTCTTCACGCCAATGTCGGCGGCGCCGATGCCGCGGTGGGAGACGACGGTGCCGCCGCGCAGGACAAGATCAAAACTCATTGGGCAGCCTCCAGAAACAGGTCGGCAAGCGCGCCGGGCGCCGTCACCATGGCATCATGGCCAGTGTCGATTTCCCGATACTGCCAGCCCGGCTCGCTGCGCGCGATGTTGGCGCCGCGCGAGAACTGGCCGCGCCGCCCCACCGTGCAAAAGATGAAGGTCTTGGGCAGCCGCCCCATCACATTGGCCGGCTGCTCCGACTTGTCGGTGAAGCATTTCATCGGGTGCGGCGCGAGGTGGCGGTTGAGCCAGGCAATGTCCTCGGGGTCGGAGACGCCCAGGAACTCCATCGTACCGGGCGGCAGGTATTGCGCGCGCGGACCTTCGCGCTGGGCCAAGTCCGCCGCGCCGCCCGGACGCGGCGGCGCCAGGTCGAGCAGGCTGACGCCGTGATGCGGCACAAAGGAGTCAAAAAAGACAAGGTGGCGCAGCCGCTCGCCGACATGCTCGGCGACGCCGGCGATGACAAGGCCGGCATAGGAGTGGCCGACGAGCACGACATCGGTCAGCTCCTCGCTGCGGATCAGCGCGGCCACGTCCTCGACATGGGTGGCGAGGCCGATCTCCGGGCTGCTGAGATGGGCGCGTTCGCCCAGGCCCGTGAGAGTCGGCGTGAACACATCATGGCCGGCGGCGCGCAACAGGGGCGTCACCCGCTTCCAGCACCAGCCGCCATGCCAGGCGCCGTGCACGAGAACAAAGGTTGTCATGTCAGCAACAGACGGAGAAAAATTCTCAAGCGGGGGAAACCTAAATTTGTTCGCACATTCGGCGGCTCAACAATTGCTTGGCAAGCCTCTCTATTTGTAGGGGCAAATCTGCATCGCTGAGGCTACCGAGAGCCACAGCATTACTCTTTCGGGTGAAATCGAGACTACGCTCTTCCATTTCTGACAACAGCACAACGTCGAATCGAGATGATTGGGCCAATAGCAAAGACTTTGCCTCTATGGCCAATCCAATCGAATACGTAGTGACATCCTGATGCACAATAAGAAGATCAATGTCGCGATGTTCGCGCTGAGAGAAAAAAGATCCGAAGCCAAACACTTTCAGATTCACTTTATCAGCCCAGCCTTTTTGTAGCGCTCATCTTGGAAGGAATTCAGATAGAGCCATAATTTCGGCTTGTTTAGAGCGGCCATAAAGTCGCGAATATCGAAGAGCCCGATTTTTAAGTCGCGACAATGGAATTTAGCTTCATCCGTGTAGCCGCACCAATTTGAGTTGATTATCACGGCATCTACTTTTCCAAGTTTTGAAACTGTCTCGTAATACTCCGCTATGCCGTAGCTGTAACACTCACATATGAAAACTCTCAGAGTTCTCTGGTCGAGAAGAGTAAGTTCATATAGCCCGGACTGAAGCTCCTTGACCGATTTGACACGGCTATGAGCTTCCATTCTTTCTTCGAAAAATTTGAAGTGGCCGTAGTGGGGCGGCCAAGGATACTCATTGCTATAGGCGCCCATTTGTTGCCAATCCCTGAATTAGCTCATCGAACTCCACGGGGAAGAAGGCAACACCTTCGTATGAAATTTCTTGGCCAACCCACCGCTCATACCCACGAGCATGAATCTCGAATTTCGAAAGTATCTGCTGCTCATCTTGAGAGAATAGCTCTCCCCCTTCGATCACGAGGTTCAAAATTCTTCTATTGTTGGGAACAATTGTGACGAGCCTCTCATAGAGCCACGTTTTGTGGGCATCACTCATTGGATTGGCTTTTGCAATTTTTGAGTGGGGCCCGAAACTCAAAAAGACGTCACGATTTCTGTTCAACAAAGGCGCAATTAGTCTTGCAACTTGTATCTTGTCCCTAAATGCTTGTGATGTCAGACGCCTCAAAATGAAGGCTTCGTGCTCCTCCTTGATTTTCAGTAGCCGGGCAACACTGTACGTTTCTTCGTTTTCTGGCTTGTCTATTATCGTGTGGTGCGTGGGGCACAAGAGAATGAGATTTTCATAGCTGTTGCGATCCGAATCGTCCTGCGAAGAATCGTATCGGTTGGAACCCGGCTTCTCTCCCTTGATGTGCGCCATTTCACCGACCGTATAGCTCTGAGTATTTTCTGCGTCGGCCATTGCCAGCGGCGGCTGACAATTCGCAAAGGCACACCTTCCCGCAGAATTAGCCCACAGCAACTTGATGCTTTTCTGAGAAATTGCCACGGCGTCCCCATGTCTCCCTTGGTGGAGCGACACACAGTTTAGCAGATTGAGAACTCTGTCTCAGCGAGGGTCGGCCAGCGTCGCCAGCACATCATCCGCCGCCGGCAGGCGCAGCACATGGTGGCGGTGCCAGAGGGCATAGAAGAGCAGCACCCAGGCGGCGAAGCCGGCGCGGCGGTGCGGGCTTTCGAACAGCGCGGCGACCCGGTCCGGCTTGCACACCGCCGTGATGCCAGGCTGGCGCGCCACCAGCTCGCCCAGAGCACGGCCGCGCGTGGCGATCCAGCTCGCCACCGGCACAGTGAAGCCACGCTTCTTCGCGAAGGGCTGGGCTTCCGGCATCTGGCCGTCGAGCCAGCGGCGCAGCAGGTATTTGCCCTGGCCGCGGCGAATCTTCAGCGAATCGGGCAGGCGGAAGGCGAAATCGGCCACGACCGGATCAAGGAAGGGCGTGCG
>CAXNFA010000183.1:0-4591 GCA_964201105.1 Alphaproteobacteria bacterium
ACCGTGCCCCATACGGCGATGTGCAGGGTGACGATCAACTCATCAAGGTAGTAACGCCATTCGCTGAAGTCGGGGGGAAAGAAGTCGGCGGCGAAGGTCGCCATGTTGCCGGCATCGCTGAAGAGCTTGACCGGCGAGACTTCGGCGCCCTGATAGGACCAGACAAGGAAGGCTGCCGCCAGGCCATAGCCCAGCAGCTTGAGGAGGGAAGCCCCCGGCGCCGGACGAGGCGCACGGATGGGCAGCTCAGCGGAGCGAATGGTGGTGGATTTCATGGTGCTGGGACAGCGGTCAACGCGGGGCGGCAAGTCGTGCCACCCCGCGTATCGCCGTATCAGGCGCCGATCTGGCGGGCCAGGGCGGCCAGCTGCGCGTCGATTTCAGCCAGCTTCTTCGTCTTCTCGTCGGCCGAGATCGTGGTATCCGCTTCGATCTTGAGGCGGTCACGGAATAGGCCAAGCTGACGGATCGGCAGGAGCTGGCGGTTGGAAGATTCCTTGAACGGCGCCCAGGCAAGCGCGGTCAGGACCTTCTTCTCCGACTCAAGCTGGGCTTCCGGCTTGCCGGGTTGCGGCGTGCCGTAAGTCAGGAAGAAGGTCTTGATCTTCATCTTGTCGGCGTCCGGCAAATCCGTGCGCCAGGTGATCGGGTCGGACGGAATGAGCGGGGACTGCCACACGACATGCAGCATTGCAGCCTTGTCCGGCGCGGTCTTCTTCAGGCGGTCAAAACCTTCGGTGTTGAAGGTGGCGACATCGACCTGCTTGTTGGCAACAGCAAGGGCGTTGGTCTCATGGCTGCCCGAGGTGATGCGCGTGAAGTGCTTGCGGATGTCGACGTTGTTCTGGCCCCAGAGGAAGTAGCTTGGCACCAGGAAACCGGAAGTGGAATTCGGGTCGCCGTTGCCGAAGGTCAGTTTGCCGGGGTTCTTGAGAACATCATCGATGGTCTTGATGTTGCTGTCCTTGTGGGCGACCAGCAGCGACCAGTAGCCCGGCGAGCCATCGTTGGCGACTGTCTGGACGAACACTTCTGCATTGGCGCGATCGACGGCCGTGATAGCGGAGGCATTGCCGTACCACGCCACCTGCACCTTGTTGAAGCGCATGCCCTCGATGATGCCGGCATAGTCCGGGGCGAAGAAGGCATTCACCTTCATGTTGATCGCTTTTTCCATATCGGCGAGGAAAGGCGTCCACTGCGGCTTCAGGTTCGAGCTTGCTTCGGTGGAGATGATGCCGAAATTCAGTTCCTTGAGCGCCTGGGCCTGGGCCGACCCGGCCAGCCCTGCGATGGCCGCGGCGGCAACCGCGACCTTGATGAATGTGCGACGCAACATGTTGGCTCTCCTGTTGGGGTGAATGAGAATCAGGCCATCGCCGCTTGCGGCGAACCGTTCACGCCGGACTTTCGCCGCTCGCGTTCGGAGACTTCAACATCGAGCGTGCCGAAGTCGAGGTCGGTGTTGTCGCCATAGATGCCGCGCAGCAACTCAGCGGAAACCTCGGTGGAAGGGCCATCGAACTTGACCTTGCCATCCCGCAAGGCAACCACTCGCTGACAATAGCGCAAGGCGAAATCGACCTGATGTAGCGAGACGATGACGGTAACGCCGTCCTGACGGTTGATCAGGCTGAGCGTTTCCATCACGCGACGGGCGGATTCTGGGTCGAGCGAGGCGATCGGCTCATCAGCCAGAATGAGTTTCGCTTTCTGGACCAGCGCCCGCGCGATGGCGGCGCGCTGTTGCTGGCCACCCGACAATGTCGAGGCGCGCTGAAATGTACATTGGGCGATGCCCACGCGATCAAGCGCCACTACGGCAAGGCGGCGCTCCTCGTCGTTGAATATCCGGAGAAGACTGCGCCAGAGCGGCATGCGGCCGAGATTTCCGACCATTACGTTGGTCAGAACGTTGAGCCGACCCACCAGATTGAATTGCTGGAACACAAAGCCAATCGCGGCGCGAGACGTTCGAATGGTGGGGCTGAGTCGACCGCCGCCCTGAACAAGCTGGTTGTCGACGGTGATCCGCGATTCGGCGCGCCGGTCACCGCGAACGAGGCCGGACACATGGCGAAGAAGGGTCGACTTTCCCGAGCCAGAAGCGCCGATCAGCGCCACCATCTCGCCGGCCGCGATGTCGAGTGAAACATCGTCGAGCGCGCGCTTGCTCGCGCCAAAGGTTTTCGATAAGTGAGCGATCTGTACGGCGGGCGCCGCACGGGGGGTGATTTCGATCATGCCCCGTGATACCAGCCCTGCATGACTCTTCTGTTTCAGGGGCCGGGTTACCGTCAGATTCGATGCGCAGCCATGAAAATTGTCTAGACCTCTGCGGCACATATCCATGGCCAAAGTCATGAATGGCCGCTACGCAATTTACGCCGCACCCCAACCCGACACCCCTCTGTCAACTTTCGCCAATAGCTGGCTGGGGCGCGACCCGGACAGTGGCCTACCTCTTCAGCAACCCTCGGTTTCCGGCCTGACGCCGGGCCAGGTTCAGGCCCGAACGGCGGACCCGCGGCTCTATGGCTTTCATGCCACGCTGAAGCCACCCTTCCGCCTCGCGAAGGGCTACGACCCGGCGGCGCTCGACCTGGCCCTTGAAACGTTTGCGCGCAGCCGCGCTCCTGTCCCGGTCCCTCCCTTGCGCCTGGCGCAGTTAGGCAACTTTATTGCCCTGGTTCCTGGCGAAGTGTCCGATGCAGTGCAAGCACTGGCAGCCGATTGCGTCACCGGCTTCGACCGGTTCCGGGCGCCGGCCGACGTAGCGGAGTTGGCGCGCCGCCGCGCCTAGGGACTAACGCCAGCGCAGGACGCCAACCTTCACAACTGGGGCTACCCCTATGTCCTGGACGAATTCCGGTTGCACTACACGCTGACCGGACGGCTGGACGATGCGATGGAGAAAGCCGCCTTGTGGCGCTTTCTGTCCGCGGCGACGGCACCGGTCACCGAGGTGCCCCACGTCGTTGATTCGCTTTGCCTGTTCGTGCAGCCGGCCGCGGGCACGCCCTTCCGGATCGTGCGCCGCTATGCGCTGGGTGGTTGAACCAGCCGCACAAAGGCTTCGACGGCATCTGCCAGTGCGCCGTCGTTCTGAACAACGGCCACATCGGGCCCCGCGATCGTGAAGGCCTCGGCGCGAGCGAGGCGTGCTTCAATGCCCGACCCCGCTTCGCGGCCTCGGGCTTGCAGGCGGCGCCGGATTTCATCGAGCGGAGCCACAATGGTTATTACCAGAAGGCCCGGGTAGCTTTGTCGCGCCTGTTCGATGACCGCCCGCGATACGTTGACGACAACCGTCCGCCCAGCAAAGAGATCGGCATTGATACCCACTGGAATGCCATAGGAAAGCCCGTGCGCAGACCAGGCAAGCGCAAAGGCGCCCGCGTCATGCAGCGACAAGAAGGTCGCGGGGTCAGTCGAATCATGGTCCTCGCCACCAGCTTCGGCGGGACGTGTCACCATGCGCCTTGGAAACACCACGCGGCTGTCCGACGCCAGCCGCAGGCGGGCGCCGTTCATGATGCTGTCCTTGCCGACGCCACTGGGACCGACCACCAAAACGAGACGGCCCGCCATCGGATTCAGGGGCGTAGCAGGGCGGCGAGCACCGGCCGGTAATGGTCAATGACTGGCGTGGGAAGCTCCGGCACCTTGGCAAGGTCGTCCCAGCGGCGCAGTTGCACGGCATCCGCGGCAAAGGGCTGCGCAATGAAATGAGCTGCCGCAGCGGCATCGAAGGGACCGCCCTGCACCTCTAGGCTGGCGCGGGAGGCGTCGGAAAGACTGGACCAGTAGGCGGGCTCGGCGTGACACAGGTAGCGCTTGGCATCCACATGAAGCCGCACAGGCTCGAACACCGCGGGGCCAAAATGCCGACGGAGCCAGACTGCGGCAATTCTCTCATGCCGCGCGTCAACGCCCTTCTCCGCCAGTCCTTCATCACCAGCCCCGACCAAGTGGCCAATGTCATGCATTAGTGCGGCGGCAATCAGCGCCGGCGCCTGGCCTTCCTGCTCCGCCAACTGCGCGCATTGCAGCGCGTGGTCAAGCTGGCTGACCGCCTCCATTCCATAGCGTTCGCGGCCAGCGTCGCCCAGCAGCCCGCAGATCGTCGCGACGGTATCCATGGCTACATCACCCGCTCGCCCTGGCGCCACACGCTGCGCACCACCGGCACGCCATCCACCAGCGCAACGCGCAGCAGATCGGCCCGCTTGCCGGCAGCAATCTCGCCGCGGTCTTGCAAACCAACCGCCTCGGCCGGATGGGTGGACACCATTGCAATGGCCGCCGGCAGTTCAATCCCTGGCACGCTGTCGCACAAGAGGAACGCCCCGTGCAACATGCTCGACGGTACGTAGTCGGATGAAACGATGTCGAGTAGCCCCTCTTCCGCCAGGGCGCGGGCTGAGATGTTGCCTGAGTGGGACGAGCCGCGCACCAGATTGGGCCCCCCCATCATGATCTTCATGCCGCTGCTGCGGGACATGGCGGCTGCCTCCACCGTGGTCGGAAACTCCGCCACCACCATGCCATCCCCGGCTGCTTCCGCGACGTGAGCAGCGGTGGCGTCGTC
>CAXNFA010000184.1:0-4581 GCA_964201105.1 Alphaproteobacteria bacterium
GCGTGGAAGGGCCGGTTCTCGGCCTCGGCTTCCGCCTTCAGCCGTTCGTTCAGCTTCGGCATCTCGTCGAACATGGCGAGCGCCGAATCGGCGGCATGCTGGACGTGCAGGGGGTCGTCGAGCGGCGCGTTCCAGAAGGCCATGATGCAGTCGCCCATGTACTTATCGATCGTGCCCTGGCGCGCCATGATGATGTCGGTCATCGGCGTCAGGAACTTGTTGATCAACCGGGTCAGCCCCTGCGGATTGGTCTTGAAGCTTTCCGAGATGGTGGTGAAGCCGCGCAAGTCGCAGAACAGCAGCGTCATCTCCTTCATCTCGCCGCCGAGCTGCAACCGGTCTGGCTCCGCCGCCAGCTGTTCGACCAGTGCCGGCGACAGGTATTGCGCAAAGGCGCCGCGCACCTGGCGCCGTTCGGCCGCCGTCTTCGAGAAGCTCGTGAAGGTCAGCAGTGAATACATGAAGATGGTCGACAGACCCGGATAGGTCACGTCGATCAACTCACGCCGCTCGGCAAAGAAATACCAGGATGTGCCCGTCAGGACGCCGACGACAATCAGCGTGATACCAAGCCCCCAGCCGGCGCCGATCATCGGCAGGAAAATGATCAACAGGATGCCCGCAACGACGGCGAAGATCAGTTCGGCGGCAATCGAGCCGGCCTCGCGGATCAGGCCCGCCTTCTGCATCACCGTCTCGATCATGTTGGCGTGGACTTCCACCCCCGGCAGATTTTGCTCCAGCGGCGTGGCGCGAATATCGCGCAGGCCGACGGCCGAGGTGCCGACCAGCGCGAACTTGCCGGCGATCCTCTGCGGGTCGACCGTCCCGGCGATGACGTCCTTGGCCGACACATACAGGTCTTTGGTAATCTCACCGGGCTTTGCGTAGTAAACCCAGATGTCGCCCTGCGGCGTCGTCTGGATCTGGAACGGCTCTGGTCGCGTCTGGATGGCGATTGAATTGACGCCCGCCGCGGTCGTCCGCGAAAATGCCGGCGTGCGCGGTCCTGCCGCCACGCGGAACATCTCCACGATCAGCGACGGGAAAAGCCGGTCCTTGACGTTCAGCAGCGCCGGCGCGCGGCGCACGATGCCATCGGGATCGGCCTGTACGGTAATCATGCCGAGGCCGGGGCTTGCCCGTTCAAAATCCGGGATGTTGCGAATCACGCTGACATACGGCCTGATAAAATCCTGCGCCTTGACGCCTGGATCGTCGCGACGCGCCCAGGGCCCGCTCGGTGGCAGGCGTTCATCTCCGCCAATGACAGAGCCAAACGCTGACTGCCCCAAGACCGCCCGGCTTTGCTTCAACACGTCTGCGAACATGGCATCGTTGCTGGGCAGCGTCTTCAGTTCGGCAATCGTTGCCTCGCTCAGGCCACGCTCAGCGGCGCGCCCGGCCACCAGGGACACAGACAGCCGATCCGGTTCGGCGAAGACAATGTCGAAGCCAACCGCCGCGGCGCCCATCTTGGTAAGGTTGCCCAGCATCTGGGCCAGAACGTCACGCGGCCAAGGCCATTGGCCAATGGCCTTCAGGCTTTCCTCATCCAGATCGACGATGACAACGGGGCGCGGGCTGGGCGGCTCGCGCGGCTTGAGAATCTGATAGACGTCGAAACTGCGAAGTCGCAGAGCGGAGACGACGCCGGGATCTGCAAGCCGCAGGACCGCAAGAGCGAAGAGCACCACCAGCGCAATGAAGCGCCCGCCCTTCCACCAGTCCAGGAAACGCCGGTAGAACGGCTTGCCCTTGCGCTTGGCCTTCTCGCCGGCGGCGGCATTGGCTGGCGTAGTCACGCTTTGTTCAGACATGGATGTTAAAACCCCGGAAGCCCAGATTTCGAAGCTAGCACAGGCGGTTAGCCGAAGTCAGGACCACCCTGCGGGCAGTGATATCGGTCACACCTGTTGCCCCGCCTCATGTTTCAGGTAAGTTAGGGCAGCTATGGCGTGGCGGGGCATAGCTTTCTTGGATTGTTTGGCGCTGTGTTTGGGGGACGGCGCCCTGTGTGTGGAACGCATGGGCGGCATCGGACCTTGGCTTGTACGGAGGGGCGCTCGCGCTGGCCTGATCGCCGGCAGTGTGGGCACTCGCGCCGGCCTCATCGCCGGCGCGCTGGGCGTCTGCCTTTTCACGGCCGCACCCGCCCCCGCGATGACCCTCGAAGAGGCACTCCGCCAGCTCATCGACAGCCACCCGGCGATTCGCCTTGATGAAGAGCGGCTCAATTCGGCCAACCAGCGCCTGCGCGGCGCGGCCTCCGGCTTCCTGCCGCGCGTCAGCCTGACGGGCGACTACGGCGCCGAGCGAATCGATTCACCCGCCCGCCGCGCCACACCACCCAACGATCCTTCGCAGGCAATGCGCGAGAGCGTGACCTTGTCGGTCACCCAGACGCTGTATGACGGCGCCAACCGCGACTTCAACCTGCGCGGCGCCGAGTACGATCGCGAGGCGCAGGAGTTCGTGCTCGAGACGACACGGCAGAACACGCTGTTCGAGGGTGTGCAGGCCTTCGTCGAGGTGCTGCGCCAATCCGAACTGATGGAACTGGTGCGCGTCAACGAGACGGCCGCGAGCCGCCAGTTCGATCTCGAACAGCAGCGGCTCAACTCCGGCCAGGGCGTGGCGATCGAACTGCTGCTGGCACGCTCGCGCCTGCAACTGGCCAAGGAGCGCCGCGTCGTCTTCAACGGCAATCTGCAGAACGCCTATTCGCGCTTCCGCCAGGTCTATGGCACACCGGCGAATCCGGAAGCCCTCGTCGTCCCGCAATTGCCGCTCATGCTGCTGCCGACCACGCTGGACACCAGCATGCGCACGGCGCGGGTGATGAACCCGCTGATTTCCAGCACGACCAGCCAGGTCGATGCCACGCGGGCACGCCAGCAGGCTGCGCAGGCCCAGACCTTGCCAAGGCTCGACCTGGTGGGCAGCACGGGCTATCGCGAAGGCGCCTCGGCGGAGCCGGGCTCGCGCCGCGAAGCCTCGGTCCTGCTGCGCGCCACCTGGGATCTGTTCACCGGCTTTGCCGTGCAGGCAAATGCGGCGGCGGCCGCCTTCGACCATGCCGCGGCGATCAACCAGCTGCACGTCATCAACCGCCGCGTCGAGGAAGAGGTTCGCAACACATGGCAGAATCTGCAGACCCAGTGCGAACGCCGCTTCCTGCTCGAAAATGCGCTGGGCATCGCGCTCGATGTGCTGGACTCCCGCCGCACGCTGGCCGCGGCGGGCCGCGAAACGGCGCTGCGCGTGCTGGATGCCGAAACGGAAGTCACCAACGCGCAGATCAACCTGGCCGCCACCGTGTTCGACGAGATGGTGGCGAGCTATCGCATGCTGCTGGTGACAGGCCAGCTTGACCCCGACACGCTGCAGCGCGCCGGCACGGCGCAACGGCGCGATGGCGCTCTGCCGACCCTGGTCGAGTGGTGCCGCCAGAATGCCAACCTGGAGCTGCGCCGCGACGACCCCTTCCGCATCCAGGGCGCGCCCACCTCTCCCGACGTCAACCGCGATGTCCTGCGCGACAGCAGCAGCACCGGCAGCAGCAACCCCTTTGCCTCGCCCGACGATGTCGAAAGCGAAGATGGCGATCCCTTCGCCTCCCCGTCGCGCGGCGGCTCGACGTTGGAAGATCGCAGCGACCGCCCCCTCTCGGCCCCGGCATCGCAATTGCCCGCGCCGATGACACTGCCTGGTGTCAACGCGCCGCCCGGCACCTTCGAACCCGGCGATGAGGAAGATATCGACCCCTTCGACCGTCGCGGCCAGCAGCCCCTGCCGGCGCCGTTGCAGCCCCAGCCGGTACCCCGCCCGGGCAACTTCCAGACCGATGACGGCATCTCGCGCCCACGCCTGCCGTCTGCGACGACCGCGGCGATCCGCGCCGCACCGCGGCCGCAACCCGTCCCCGCCCCACGGCCGGCCGCCGCCAGGCCGAAGAGCGACTTCGTGTTCGACGACGAGATCAGCGGCACGCGTTGACGATGAGCCCGAGCGCTGCCATCCGGAATCTGCTGATCGCCGCCTGCACCGTACTGCTGGCCAGTGCCCCGGCCGCGGCCCAGCCGGCCGCGACGCCCGTGCCCGGCTTCAAGGACTGTCCGGAATGCCCGGAGATGGTCGCCATCGCACCCGGCACCTTCACACTGGGCGACGCGGCCGGCGTGGCCAGCGAACAGCCGCCGCGCAGTGTGCTGATCCGCAAGAAACTCGCCTTCAGCCGCACCGAGATCACCTGGGATCATTGGCTCGCCTGCGTCGAGGGCGGCGGCTGCACGCGCCTGCCCGACGACCATGCCTGGGGCAAGGGTGCCCGGCCGATGATCAACATTACCTGGAACGATGCGCAGGACTATGCCGCCTGGCTCAGCAAACGGACCGGCAAGCCCTATCGCCTGCCCAGCGAGGCGGAGTGGGAATATGCCGCCAAAGCGGGCACCACGACGCGCTTCTGGTGGGGCAGCGAGGCCGGCAAGATGATGGCCAATTGCCGCTTCTGCGGCTCGCCCTTCGACGGCAAGGAAACGGCGCCAGCCGGCAGCTTCCCCGCGAACCCATGGGGGC
>CAXNFA010000185.1:0-4568 GCA_964201105.1 Alphaproteobacteria bacterium
AGCCAGGCGACGTCGGCCATCAGCTGGTCCTGAATCTCCGCCAGCATCTTGTTGCGGGCATCGTCGTTTGGCTCGACGATCGCCTTGGCGAAGAGGTCATCCACCTTGGCGTTCGAGTAGTTGACCATGGTGTTGAGGCCACCCTTTTCCGCCGAGACGAAGAAGAGCTGCACGCCATAGCCAACGTCCACGCCGATCGGCTTTTCCTGCTCGTTGAGCGCGAAGGGCAGATCCTTCTTCACCAGCTGCCGGTCGCCATACTGGGTTTGCGGCAGCGGGTTGAGCTTCACGTTGATGCCGATGTCGGCCAGCGCGGAGCGAACGATGTTGGCAATGGGGCCGACCGTCGATTCCTTCTCCGCCACATAGTTCAGCTCGAAGGCCGAGGGGAACTTGTCGAGGCCCTGGCCATTCGGATAGCCCGCCTCGGCCAGCAGCTGCTTTGCCTTGGCGACGTCATAGGGGTACTGCGTCTTGGAAACGATATAGCCCGGATAGGACGACGGGAACTGCCCCTGCCACGGCTTGGCCTGGCCGAAATAGGCCTCCTTGATGATGCGGTCATAGGGAATCGCATGGGCGATGGCCTGGCGCACTTTGGGATTGTCGAAGGGTGCCGTCTTGAAGTTCATGTGCACGAACAGGTTTTCGTTGCCGTACACACCACCGACCTTCACCCCGCGCACGTTGCGCAGGCTGTCAAACTCCTTCGGGTTCAGGCGCTCAACCAGTTGCGCCTGGCCGGTGCGCAGGATGGTGATGCGGTTGGCGCTCTGCGGCACCTTGCGCTGCACGACGCGGTCGATCTTCGGCTTGCCCAGGTAATAGTTGGCATTGGCCGTAACGACGAACTCCTTGTCCTTTTCCCATTTCTCGACGCAATAGGGGCCGAAGCTGGGAGCGTTCACATTGTCCGCATACTTGTGGCTCCACGGATCGTCGGCCGTGGCGTTCTTCTCCATCGTCTCCTTGTCGAAGATCATCAGGCCGAAAATGGTGAGGACCGGCAGCAATAGCTTGTTGGGCGCGGCCTGGCGGATCGTGACGGTGTAATCGTCGATCTTCTTGACCTCGTCGCCCAGCTTCTTGGCTTCCTTGGCGGCCGGCGAATCGCCAAACACCGCCGGCGTAAACTTGTCGATCGAGGCGACCGACGACAGGAACCAGCCGATCGGGGCCGAGCCGCTGGTCGATTTGGCGCGGGCGAATGTGTAAATGACGTCGTCGGCGTTGAAGGTGGCGCCGCCGCAGCCCTTGACGCCCTGGCGCAGCTTGAAGGTCCACGTCAGCGTCTTGTCATCATAGGTCCAGGATTCCGCCAGACGGCTTTCGAACTTGGTGAAGTCGAACAGGCCGATGCCTTCGTCATTCACGCCCTTGCGCTGGTAATAGACCAGCGGCTCCATCAGGTTGTCGACGCCGCCCTGAGTCGCCGGGATAGAGATGGCCGCGCCATCGATGTTGAGACCCGCCGGCACGTCCTCGGCCAGCACAAGAAGATCGACCGCAGCGGCGGGAGACGCCGCAAGGCCAAGCGCCAGAGCCGAGGCGCCGAACAACACACCGAACCGCTTCATACACACTCTCCTGTTTTCAATTCTTGTTTTGGTTTCTTGAGGCGCCGCCAGCTGTCAGTTCGCCGGACGGAAATCGTACCAGTGCAGGGCGTTGTCCGGGTGCCAGGTGATTCCCTGCACTTTGTCTGACGTGGCCCAGAAGGTCTTGTTCTCGACCAGCGGGACCGCCGGCAGATCCGCCATCAGCGCGTCCTGGATGCGGGTCAGCAGTGCCTGACGCCGGGACTGGTCCATGATCCCGGCCTGCTCGTAATAGGTGCTATCGACCGTGGCATTCTCGTAGTTCATGGAATTCATGATGCCGCCCTTGCCAGGTGACACCCACGAAAGCAGAACGCCATAGGCGGCATCGACACCGATCGGCTTCACGTGGTCCGAAAGACCCATCGGCATGTCGCGCTTCACCAATTCGCGGTCGCCATATTGCGTGCCAGGCAGCGGATCGAGCTGGATGGTAATGCCGCTTTCGCGCAGTGCACTCTGGATCGTGGTCGCGACGGGGCCGAGCGCCCCTTCACGCTCCACCATGTAGGACAGCTTCAGGGCGTCGGGGAACTGCTGCGGGCCAATGCCGTTCGGATAGCCCGCCTCCGCCAGCAAGGCCTTCGCCTTGGCGGGGTCATACTCATACTGGCTGGGCGCCTTGTGGAAGCCGGGATAAGACGACGGGATCAGCCCTTCCCACTTGCGGGCCTGACCAAAATAGCCATCGCGAATGATGCGGTCGTAGGGAATGGCGTAGGCAATCGCGCGGCGCACACGCGGATCGTCGAACGGCTTCGACTTGAAGTTCAGCGACAGGAAGACGTTTTCGTTGCCATAGGTGCCGGCGAGCTTCACGCCGCGCACGTTACGCAGCGATTCATACTCGCGCGGCGTCAGCCGTTCGGCGATCTGCGCCCCACCGGTGCGCAGCACCGCGAGCCGATTGGCGCTTTGCGGCACCTTGCGAACGATGACGCGGTCATAAGCAGCCTTGCCACGGTAGTAGTTCGGGTTGGCGCGGACCCGGAATTCCTGGCCCTTGGCCCAGGAGTCCGTGCACCAGGGGCCGAAGCCCGGCGCATTCACCGTGTTGTTGTAGTCGTGGCTCCAGGGATCCGCCGCCGTAGCGCGCCTCTCCATCGACTCCTTGTCATAGACGTAGAGCGCGAAGATCGTCTGCACGCGCTCGAACTGCGTGTTCGGGCCGGACTGGCGGATGGCGACCGTGTAGTCGTCGATCTTCCTGACCTCGTCGCCCAGCTTCTTCGGGCCCGGGTCGGGACCGAAGACTGCCGGCGTGAAACCATCAATTCCGCCCACATTGGCAAGGAACCACGCGATCGGCGCCGTGCCTGACACCGACTTGCCACGGGCATAGGTGTAGACAATGTCGTCAGCATTCAGCGTCGCGCCATCGCAGCCGCGGACATTGCGCCGTAGCTTGATCGTCCAGGTGTAGCTGGCCGGGTCATAGGCCCAGGATTCGGCGAGGCGCGATTCATACCTGTTGAAATCGAGAAGCTGCACGCCTTCTGCATTGACCTCGCCTTTGGCGAAGTACAGAAGCGGATCCATCAGGTTCAGAATCGCACCGTAGCTCTGGATCGTCGAGACGGTGGGACCGTCGACGTCCAGCCCATTGGGCACATCATCCGTCAGGACGAGAAGGTCGGCTGCCTTCGCAGGCGACGTGGTGAGTGACAACGCAAGACCAATGGGCAGCAACGCGCGCGCAATTCGCCGCATAAAACCCTCCCTTGACGTGTACTTTTCGTACTTCTTCCCACAACTGTCGCGCCGGGCCACAGCCGCCGTCAAGGGAACATGCGGTATACCGTTCTGCGTTACGAAGCGTCTTCGGCGACCAGTTCGATCAATTCACCACCCGGACCGCGACAGGAAGCGGCCCGGCGCTGGCCATAAGGCGGCAGATCGAAGGCCTGCGGCGGAGCAAGGAAATCAAGGTCTTCCAGGCCCGCAAAGGACGGCACCTGGAAGGTCACAAGCGCAATTCCGGGCGGCAGGCCACCCTTCGGCACGGTGCGGGGACGCGCCTGCGGCGGATGCTCGTCAAGCTGGATCTTCCCCACCACTTCTTGCGGGCCATTCATCAGCATGGTGCGCATGCGGAACTTGTCATCGACCGACAGGCCCAGTGCGTTGCGGATCAGGGTCTGTGACGACTTCACGTCGATGCCGGTGGGCGCGTGGAAGCGGCCCTGGTAGAAGGCCGCCGCCTTGTCGAAGTCCGGCGCGCCCAGCACCATGATGAAGATGCGATCGACCGTGCCCATTGCATGGCGCATCGCAAAATTCTGCACCTCGTCGCGATGCGTGAGGTAGACGACTTCGCGCGCGCGACCGACCGACTGCATGGCGCGGACGCCCTTCACGACACCCAGGTCATGCGGTGCGCCGATCTCGGTGAAGGGCGTGCCCTTCAATTCTTCAGCCAGCGTGTCGCAATTCTTCACCAGCAGCTCGATGGCCGTCCAGCCGAAGGTCTGGAACGGCGCATAGTCTTCCGGCACCTCGCCCTCGACAAAACGGACCCAGCCGGGCTCACCGCTTTGCGGCTTCAGCAGCACCATCTGGTTGCCCGCCACTGCTGGTGCACCCCAGCTGTCGGCCAGCGCGCGTGGCACAGGGCGGCGGTCGGCCACCGTCATGTAAAGATGGTCGACATAGTCCTGCACCGAACGGTCGATATCGGGCGTGGTGACGGTCGCCGACAGAATCGGGCCGAGCGGGGTGGTCATGCGGGCATTTCCTGCTTCTTGAAAAGGGTGACGCTGCTTACTTCTTCGCGCCCCACAGGAACCAGGCGCCGGCACCGCCGAAGTCGCCACCCTGGAACAGCTTGGTACGGTTCTTGGCGTGCTCGCCACCGATGGCGGAGGGTTGAACCTGCTCGAAATAGTTCTCCGCCTTGAAACCGGCAGCAGCGGTGATGCCGCGCAGGTCTTCGTCCTTCAGCGGACCCCAATAGGGTTCATTGTTGTAATA
>CAXNFA010000186.1:0-4553 GCA_964201105.1 Alphaproteobacteria bacterium
AGGCATGGCTGCCGGCATAGCAGGCGGCGGCCCCCAGCACGACGATGGAGGCGACGTCGAGCCCCACCACGCCCGGCCGCACGATGATCAGCACGCCGGCGAAGCCCAGCGCCATGGCGATCGCGCGGCCCACATTCATCTTCTCGCCCAGCAGCAGCACGGCGATCAGGGCCAGCCACAGCGGCGTGGTGAATTCCAGCGCCACCACGGTGGCCAGCGGCAGGATGCCGACGCCGTAATACCAGCCCAGGCTGCCAGTCATGTGGAACAGGTTGCGCAGCACCTGCAGCTTCATGTTGCTCGATCGCGCGATGCGGCCGCGGCTGCGCAGGATCAGCGGCATCAGCAGCACGCCGGCGAAGATGGAGCGCAGGAAGGTGATCTGGAAGACGCTGAGCCCCGCATGCGCCAGCTCGCGCGCCGCCACGCCGCCCAGGGTGAACATGCACAGCGTCACGCTCATCCAGCCCACGGCCTGCAACAGGGCGGCGGGGGACGCGGCAACAGGCGCGGCGGTGGGCGCGGACATGCGGGCTGGATCGGGCAGGGTCGTGGGACGAGGACGGAGTCTAGCCTCCTGCCGTCGCGCCCCGGTCACAAATTTTGCCCCGGGCTTGCGGTGGGACGGACCGGCGCCAGATCAGAGGCAGGGCGTGGCGGCAAAGGCCGTCCCCCCACCCAAACCCTCCCCCACAAAGGGGGCAGGGTTTTTGTCGCAAACCCTTCCGTCTCGTCCCTCCCCCCTTGTGGGGGAGGACAGGTGGGGGGAACAGCCCATTAACCGCCCGAAAGGAACACCCGAAAAAACCTAACCCCTTGATTCCGGCCCTGTCCTTGGCTTTGCTCCGGCGCAATTTGCCGCGCGGGCGGCGGTGCTGACGGCTATACTCCCGCCCTCGCGGGAGGACAGGTCATGAGCAAAGCGGACCCCATCGTTATCGTCGGCATGGCGCGCACGCCCATGGGCAGCTTCCAGGGCGAATTGTCGTCGGCGAAGGCGCCGGAACTGGGCGCGGCGGCCATCCGCGCGGCGCTGGAACGGGCTGGCGTGGCCGGGGCCGATGTCGATGACGTCATCATGGGCTGCGTGCTGCCGGCCGGCATGGGCCAGGCGCCGGCGCGGCAGGCGGCGATCGGCGGCGGCATTCCCGTCTCGGCGGGCGCCACCACCGTCAACAAGATGTGCGGCTCCGGGATGCGCGCGGCGATGTTCGCGATGGACCAGCTCGCCGCCGGTTCGTCATCCGTGATGGTCGCGGGCGGGCTCGAGAGCATGTCGAATGCGCCCTATCTGCTCGACAAGGCGCGCGGCGGCTACCGCATGGGCAATGCCCAGATGTATGACCACATGTTCCTGGATGGGCTGGCCGACAGCTTCGATTCGCCCGGCAAGCTGATGGGCGAATATGCCGAGGATACGGCAGAGGCCTATCAGTTCACCCGCGCCCAGCAGGATGACTTCGCCATCGCCTCGCTGGCCCGCGCCCGCAAGGCCAACGAAGACGGCAGCTTTGCTGCCGAGATCACCCCCGTCACGGTGAAGACGCGCAAGGGCGAACAGACGTTTTCGCGCGACGAACAGCCCTTCACCGCCGATCCCGGCAAGATCCCGTCGCTCAAGCCCGCTTTCCGCAAGGGCGGCACGGTAACCGCGGCGAATTCGTCGTCCATTTCCGATGGCGCCGCGGCGCTGGTGCTGATGCGGCAGAGTGAGGCGGAACGCCGGGGTCTGACGCCGCGCGCCCGCCTTGTCGCCCATGCCACGCACAGCCAGGCGGCCAGCTGGTTCACCACCGCGCCCATTGACGCCATTCGCAAGGTGATGGCGAAAAGCGGCTGGACGCGCGACGACGTCGACCTCTTCGAGGTAAACGAGGCCTTTGCCGTCGTCACCATGGCGGCGATGCGCGACATCGGGATCGCGCATGACAGCGTCAACGTGCATGGCGGCGCCTGCGCGCTCGGTCACCCCGTGGGCGCCTCGGGCGCCCGCATCATCGTGACGCTGGCGCATGCGCTGGAGAAACACGGGCTGCAGCGGGGCGTCGCCGCGCTCTGCATTGGCGGCGGCGAAGCGACGGCGATTTCCATCGAACGGATCCAATAGACATGGCGCGTACTCTGATTTCCTCGGGCAGCCGTTTTGAAACCGAATTCGGCTACAGCCGCGGCGTCGTCGTCGACGGCACGATCTACATGTCCGGCTGCTCGGGCTGGAACTACGACAGCGACAGCATCGACCCGGATGCCGAAGTGCAGACGAAGCAGGCGCTGGTCAATGTCGAGGCGGCGCTCGCCAAGGCCAACGCGAAGCTCGATCACGTCGCCAAGGCGACGATCTATATCGCCAGGCGCGCCGATGTGGATGCGGTGCTGCGCGCCTGGGGCGCCCGCATGAAGGACATCCGCCCGGCGATGACGCTGGTGCTCGCCGAACTGCTCGACGAGAAGATGAAGGTCGAGATCGAGGTCACAGCCCGGCCGTAGTCGCTATGAACGACCCGTCGCGCGCCATCTGGTTCTTCTCGTCCTTTTCGTCTTCCTATTCCTACTTCGCCGCCCAGCGGATCGAGGATGTGGCGGCGCGGCACGGACGGACCGTGCTGTGGCGCCCCGTCCTGCTGCGTCGCCTGCGCGACGAGCTGTATGGGGGGCATCCTCCGGACGTGCCGGTGCCCGTGCTGGAATACCGGATGCACGACGTTGCCCGCATCGCCGCGGCGCGGGGTCTGCCGTTGACCATGCCTTCGCGTTTCCCGCCGGATTCCGATGCCACCTGTCCGATCGTGTATGCGCTGGCCGGTGGAGACGAAGGGCGACTGCGCTCGCTGACCCTGGCCCTTTTCCAGGCGATCTGGGGCAGTGGCAAGACGGTGCGTGATGCCGCGGAGATCACCGACGCCCTTGCCCGCTACCTGATGAGCGGGGCAGAAGTCGAACTGGCGGCCCGCGACCCCGCCGGTGTCGCCGCGCATGACGCGGCGCTCGCCGAAGCGCGGCGGACAGGCATGTTCGGTGCCCCCTGGATGGTGGTGGACGGCGAGACCTTCTGGGGCCAGGACCGCATCGTCTGGCTCGACCGCTGGCTCGGGTCGCGGCCGCGTCCGGCTGCTGACAAAGCCGTGGCGGACTGATTCCCCCTTTCGTACAATAGGTTGTTGCGGGGCACGGTGCGGTGCCCGCCACGGTTGAAGGGCGCCCATGACCGGCCAGCCGATCGACTTCTATTTCGACTTCGCCTCGCCTTACGGCTATCTCGCCCATCTCCGGGTGGACGGGATCGCGGCGAAGCACGGGCGCAGCGTCGCCTGGCGTCCCTATCTCATCGGCGCCGTCTTCAAGACCGAAGGCACCGCGCCGCTGGTCAGCTACAAACTCAAGGGGCCTTATGCCGCCCGCGACCTGCAGCGCTCCGCACGGCTGCTGGGCCTGCCATTGCAGCTGCCGCCGGGATTTCCGCACGGCACGGTTGCCGCCGCACGCGCCTTCTACTGGCTGCACGACAGCAATCCGAACCAGGCCAAGGCCTTCGCCAAGGCCTTCTACGGTGCCTATTTCGGCGCGGGCCGCGACGTGAGTGCCGCGGAGGCGACTGCGGATGTCGCCACCAGTGTTGGCGTCGATCGCGCTGGCCTGCTCGACGCTTTGCAGCAGCCGGTGGTGAAGGACCGCCTGCGTGTCGAGACAGAGGCGGCGATGGCGCGCGGCGTCTTCGGCTCGCCCTTCCTGATCGTCGATGGCGAACCCTTCTGGGGTGCCGACCGGCTGGAGCAGGTCAATCTCTGGCTGCAGCGCGGCGGCTGGTAGCGCATGGCCGTTCTCGCCACCGCCGTCGATCCCGGCAGCGAGAGCTTCCGCAGCAACGCCGCGCATATGCGCGAACTTGTCGAGGATTTGCGGCAAAAGACCGCGAAGATCGCCGAGGGTGGTGGGGCACGGGCGCGCGAGCGCCATGAATCCCGCGGCAAGCTGCCGGTGCGCGAGCGTATCCGCTTGTTGCTCGATCCGGGTTGCCCCTTCATGGAGCTGTCGGCCTTTGCTGCCCATGGTGTCTATGCGGATGACGTGCCGGCGGCAGGCCTGGTCACCGGCATTGGCCGCGTGTCGGGGCGCGAATGCGTCATCGTCGCCAACGATGCGACGGTGAAGGGCGGCACCTATTTTCCGCTGACCGTGAAGAAGCATCTGCGCGCGCAGGACATCGCGCGCCAGAACCGCCTGCCCTGCATCTACCTGGTCGATTCCGGTGGCGCCAACCTGCCCAACCAGGACGAGGTGTTTCCGGACCGCGACCATTTCGGCCGCATCTTCTTCAACCAAGCGACCATGTCGGCCGCCGGCATTCCGCAGATCGCTGCCGTGATGGGCTCCTGTACCGCCGGGGGCGCCTATGTGCCCGCGATGGCCGATGAAAGCATCATCGTCAAAGGCACCGGCACCATCTTTCTCGCCGGCCCGCCGCTGGTGAAGGCGGCGACGGGCGAGGTGGTGAGCGCCGAAGATCTCGGCGGCGCGCTGGTGCACAGCCGCGAATCCGGCGTCGCCGATCATTT
>CAXNFA010000187.1:0-4542 GCA_964201105.1 Alphaproteobacteria bacterium
CGCCGACCCTGGCCATGATCTTCGACCCCGATCTCCGGGACGGAGACGAAATTGCCTGGCTGCGCCATGGCAACGAAAAGCGGCTGCGCTTCGACGGCCGCGCCGCGGACGCTGCCCGCGGCCGCATCGCCTACTATGCCAAGACGCCCGACCTCGGCCCCCTGCTCCGCATCCGCCCGCAATCGGGGATCGCCATCGTCCGACTGAAGGAGTGAGTCCATGGAGGCCCCGAAATCCGTCGCGGTATCGGGGGCAACCCTTGGGGCCTGTCTGGCGTTTGCTCCCGTGATGGCCCTATCCCCCCACATCTTGCGCCTGCAGTTCGCCTCATGAGCCGGCCGACCCGCACGGAAAGCGACACATTTGGCCCAATCGAGGTGCCAGCAGATCGCTATTGGGGCGCCCAGACCCAGCGCAGCCTTGAAAATTTCCGGATCGGCGGGGAACGCATGCCCGTCGAGATCGTCCACGCTTTGGGCCTTGTTAAACAGGCCGCAGCGCGGGTGAACCGGGAGTTGGGCGACCTGTCCGCCGAGATCGCCCCCGCCATCGACCAGGCGGCCGGCGAAGTCGCAGCGGGCATGCTCGACGACCATTTCCCGTTGGTGATCTGGCAGACGGGATCGGGCACGCAGACCAACATGAACGCCAACGAAGTTATCGCGAACCGGGCCAGCGAGATCCTTGGCGGCCAGCCGGGGGACCGGACCGTACATCCCAACAACCACGTCAACATGGCGCAGTCGTCGAACGACACGTTTCCGACCGCCATGCATGTCGCCGCGGTCCTGGCACTCCACAACAACCTGATGCCCGCTCTTGGCCGCCTGCATGCTGCACTGGCCCGCAAGGCGGAGGATTGGCGCCATATCGTCAAGATTGGTCGCACCCATTTGCAGGACGCGACGCCGCTGACGCTAGGCCAGGAGTTTTCCGGCTATGCCACGCAGGTCGCCTTTGGCATCGAACGAATCCGCACCTGCCTGCCGCGCCTTTATCCGCTGGCGCAGGGCGCCACGGCGGTGGGGACCGGCATCAACAGCCGCTCCGGCTTCGCCGAGCGTGTCGCCGCCGAACTGGCCCGGTTGACCCGCCAGCCCTTCACCACCGCTGCCAACAAATTCGAGGCTATCGCCGCGAATGATGCGATGGTCGAACTGTCCGGCACACTCAACACGCTTTCGGTCAGCCTGATGAAGATCGCCAACGACATCCGTTTGCTGGGCTCCGGTCCGCGGGCGGGCTTTGGCGAACTGAAGCTGCCGGAGAACGAGCCCGGTTCATCGATCATGCCCGGCAAGGTCAATCCAACCCAGGCCGAGGCGCTGACGATGGTGTGCACCCAGGTGATGGGCAACCATGTCGCCGTGACCATCGCCGGGGCCAGCGGGCATCTGGAACTGAATGTCTTCAAGCCGGTCATCGCCCACAACGTACTGCGCTCTATCCGCCTGCTTGCCGATTCCTCGAACAGCTTTACCGATCACTGCGTCGCCGGGATTGAGCCGGATGTGGCCCGCATTGCCGAGCATCTCTCGCGCTCGCTGATGCTGGTGACCGCGCTGGCGCCGCATATCGGTTACGACCGCGCTGCAGCCATCGCCAAGACTGCCCATGCTCAAGGGTTGTCTCTCCGCGAAGCCGCGCTCGCCTCGGGCCACGTGTCGGCCGAAGATTTCGACCGCTGGGTCCGCCCCACGGACATGACGGAGCCACGCCCATGACTGCGATCCGCAAACGATCCGTCCGCATCGCCGGACACCGCACCAGTGTTTCGGTGGAAGATGAATTCTGGGAATCGCTGAAGGACATTGCCAAGCGCGATGCGCTTTCCCTCGATGCCATGATCGCCCGCATTGACGAGGGGCGATCAACCAACCTGTCGAGCGCGGTGCGCCTGCATGTGCTGCGCGACCTGCGCAACCGTCTCGAAGACCGGGCGGAACGCGGCACTGACACCACTACCGCGGCCTCCCCCCTGCCGCAGTGACACGGCCGCGAAGCAGGCCAGGGCTGGACTGGGCCCGCCTCTGCGAACTGGCGAACCGACTTCCTGGCGTTGAGGAAACCACGTCCTATGGTACGCCGGCGCTGAAGGTGGCTGGCAAGCTGATCGCCCGGTTGTGGGAGGACGGCGAAACTCTGGTGCTGAAATGCGACCCGGACGAGCGCGACCTGCTGATCGAGGCCGCGCCGCAGACCTTTTTCCTCACTGACCACTATCGCGGCTACCCCTGGGTTCTGGTGCGCCTGCACAAGGCGCCGCCGCAAACGCTCGAACGCCTGTTCACCCAGGCGTAGCTGGCCACGGCGCCCAGGAAGCTGCGGCAGGACTTTCGTCGCTGACGCGCTAAGCTGGCCCCGCAACACGGGGGAAGACATGGCCGACAGCAAGCGCGTGGCAGGCAGTGACCGGATCACGCCAGAATCGCCGACCTGGCAGGGCTCCCAAGCCGAGGGCTACAGCGCGCCGTTTCGCAGCCCGCCCTATGGCCTGCCGCCCTATCCCATGGACTATGCCCGGGTAATGCTGGTGGCGTTCGAGCCCAATACGGAGGAGATCCGGGCGGCAATTCCCGAGCCGCTGGAATGGGTGGAGGGATCGCTCGCTGTCGCGTCCATCGGCGATCACCGCCAGATGCCCTTTGGCCTGAAATTCCAGGAAGGTCTGGTTGCGCTGAAGGTGCGCTTCAACGGCGAGGTCGGGCGTTTCGTGCCCTATATCTGGACTTCGGCCGACGAGCCCACGGTGATCGGCCGCGAGGTGATGGGCTGGCCCAAACTGCTCTGCGACCACAACGAGACGCAGTTGCTGGGCAGCCAGGCGTCGGCCGTCATTACGCGGCGCGGTGAAACCCTGATGCGGACATCCATCGCACTGGAAGAAGCCGGCACACTTGACGACCTGCCGCTGGGTGGGGCGTTGTTCACCGTGCGCAAGATACAGATGCCGCAGCGTGGCGCACCCGCCCTGAAGCAGGTGATCCGCTATGACCTCGGGGATTCCTTCAGACTGAATTCCCTGTGGCAGGGACGCGGCTTTGTCGAGATGCCTGGCCAGGCTTTCTCCGCCGTTCACCGCCTGATGAGAAAAAGCACAGATGCGGCCTGGATGATGGATGCAAGCTGGGAACTCGGCTGGGGTGAAATTCTATGGGAGAATTGGGTGCCCGCGACAACACCCTAGCGTTCCCGAGCGCGCCGCAGCACATCCTGCAGCACATCGCCCAGCACGTCGGACTGCCGCGGCTGGCCGGGTTGCGGTGGCGCCGGTGCCCCGTCACGGCTGCGGAGCAACCTGCGCAACACAGTGTCGCCGACCCGCTGGCCGAGGAACGCTTCCAGGTCCCGCGTGCGGATGTCACGATCCGGGCTGTCGAGCGGCCCCTTCAGGTCGAGCCCGATGCTGGGCGAGTTGGGATGTTCGGTGAGCCTCGCCACCGTGGCCATGTCGATGAGCCTGTTCGCAAGGTCGATCACCCCCCGGCCCGTGGCCGTTGCAGCGTCGAGTTGCGCGGCTAGATCGCTGGTGCGGGCGACGCCACGTTCGATCTGGAAACTGCCACCCAAGGTGGAATAGCGAGTCTGGCCGCCGCCGGTAGTCTGTCCGATCAGGTCGAGAAAGTCGGTAATCTGGTCGAGTTCCTTCAACCTGTCACTGAGCGCACGCAGATCCACCCCCCGCACGATGCCGTCTCGCGCGGAAAAATTTGCGGTGCCGGCTAGGCTGCGGATCATCTCGGCCTGGCTGCGGCCACGCGCGGTGAAGCTGCCCTCGATGATTGCGAGCCCCGTCAATCGATCAATCTCGGCCGAATCGCGCAAGGCTTGCTCAAGATCGGCATTGTCGATCAAAACCCTGGCGGTCAGCGTGGGCACGCCCGCGCCGACCAGGGTGAGTTCCAGACGGACGTCGCCGCCGAACAGCTTGCCGGTCAGCGGTGCGAGCCGCGCCGTTCCATCCTTGGCAACCAGCGTCATGCGCGGGTCGACAAACCGGTATTCGCCCCAGGTAAGCGCGCGCGCCGTGAGATCGATATCCGTGTCAATGGCATCGAGAACTCCGAAGTCGAAGGGGTCTGCAGACCAGCGGTCACGGCCTGCCGGGGCCGAATTGACCGCACCACCGCCCGCACTGGCCCGCCCCCCGCGCGCGCCGCCTTCGGCCTCACGTGGTAGGAACAGGTCGATAAGAATCTCGCTGGTCTCCAGCTTGGCCGTCAGCCGGGGTCGCACGGCGGTGCTGTCATAAGTCGCACTGCCCAGCAGGTTTACCTGACCAAGGCCGGCATCGATGTCCGCGATGCTGAGATTGTTCGTGGGACCGGAAATCCGGGCGGCCAGCCGTAGCGGACCGAGGGTGCTGGCAGCCGGGCGATAGTCGAGCCCCCAGGCCTGGATGAACTGCACCAGTTCAGGATGCGCTGCCTCCAGCGCGAGATCGACACGGGGCGTCTCATCAATCGAGACGGTGCCGACGGCGCTGACCGAGCCCGGACCCGTTTTCGCGATCGCGTCGACCGCCAGGGCGCTGAGCGAACC
>CAXNFA010000188.1:0-4532 GCA_964201105.1 Alphaproteobacteria bacterium
TGGCCCTGGCCTTTGCTGTCGCCGCGGTGTCGGTCTTTGCCGCCTGGCGGATTCGAATTTCGCGCGAAAACCTGCGCATGGCAGAAGAATACCGCGCGCTGTCCGAGCGCCTGTCGCTCAATGAAACCTTCCTCCGTCACCTGCGCGACGAAGAGCCCAGTCCGACCTTCACCGTCTTCCGCGACCTGACAATATCCTATGCCAATGCCGCGGCAGCCGATCTTGCGCGTGCGCCCGCCGCCGATCTTGCGGGAAAGACACTGGCGCAGGTTTTCGGCACGGCTTTCTCCAAACGGCTTGCCGACAATATTCGGGCCGTGTTCGAAGCGCGGGAAAATTTGATCGCCACCTATGACGTCGAGGAGCAGGACGGCCATCGTCATCTGCAGACCAAGCACATCCTGATTCCAGGGTCGGGTGATCGCACCGACATGGTCCTCATCGTCGAGGACGATGTCACACCCATCATCGAAGGACGCCGGCGCGCGCAAGAAAGCCTGAGAGGGACAATCGAGGTGCTGGTCTCTGTCATCGACCAGTTTGATCCGATGGCACAGAAGCTCTCCCTGCAGGTCTCGACACTTTCTGAATGGCTGGCGCAGGCGCTCAACCTCGATGACGCCAGCATCGAGGCTGTTCGCTACGCGGCGATCCTCGCCAATGTCGGGCGCTCGCTGGTGCCGTCGGAGCTTCTCCGCAAGACCGGGCCGCTGACGGAGGCCGAGAAGGAGACCGTCCGGGAGGCGCTGGACCGCAGCTATGCCTTGTTCTCGGGGGTTGTCTTCGAGGGGCCTGTTCTTGAGATTCTCGCCCAGGTTCGGGAAAACTGGGATGGCAGCGGCCACCCCGAGGGCCGGGCGGGAGAGGCCATTCACCCTGGCGCCCGGATCGTTGCCGTCGCAACGGCGTTTGCCGCGCTCGTCAGTCCGCGCTGGCATCGCCAGGCCTTCACCATTAACGAAGCGCTCGACACGCTGTTCCGGGAGACCGGCAGCCGCTACGACAAGCGGATCGTGATTGCCCTGATGCATGTTCTCGAGAACGAGAAGGGGCGCGAGCGCTGGGAGGCGTTGGCTGGATGAAGCTTCCGCTACCCAGGGCCTTGCGCGCGTGGTGCGCCGCTTGCCTGTGCTTGCTGGCGGCAGGCCTTGCCCCCGCCGGAGCCGAAGCCGCTGACTTCACCCGCTCCATCTTCCGCAGTTCGGAGAGCCGCAACGACTCGATTCGCCCTTTTGTCAAATGGGTCACGATGCTGGAGCGAAAGCTGGAGCAGCAGCCGCTGCTCGATTCCCGCGACTGCGGCTTTGGACCATACGAGTCCTGCGGCCCTTACTACTGGCGGCAGTTCCTGCAGGAGCATCACGGCAAGCTCCCCATCGACCAGATCGACGCGGTCAACACCTATGTGAACAAGTTCACCTATGTGCTGGATCAGGTGAACTGGAATGTTGGCGACTTCTGGGAAACACCACTCGAGTTTCTTGAAAAGCACGGCGACTGTGAGGATTTCGCCATCACCAAATACGTCACGCTGAAGGCGCTCGGGTTCAACGCCGCCGAAATGCGCATTGTGGCGGTGCAGGATCTCAGCCTCGATGGCGCCGCACACGCCGTTTTGCTGCTGCGCTTCGACGGCAGGGACCTTGTCCTCGACAATCAGGTCTCAGCGGTGACGACAGCGGAGAAGATCCTTCACTACCGGGCCATTTTCTCGATCAACGAACAGCACTGGTGGAAACACGTCTACATCAACTGAACGATTCCGATTTCTTGTCTGGTTGTACTTTCACCGATAGGTAACCGAAGCACACCTTCGATCAGACGGGTCGCTTTTGCGGCCTTGTCTGATCCGGATGCGCTTGGTCAAAGGGGCTACGCATGGCTGGCGAATCGGTGTTCATCGATCTTCTGCAGAGTGTCGCCGTGCTTGTCGCCCTTGTGGCGGCGCAGTGGCTTTTCTTCCGGCGCTTTCGATCCGACCGCATCTTTGTACAGATCGCATCCGGTATCGTGTTCGGCGCGGCGGCCATCGCCACGATGCTGCTGCCCGCGACACTGGCGCCCGGCGTTATTCTTGACGCGCGGACGGCGGTACTCTCGATCGGCGCCCTCTTCGGCGGTCCCATCGTGGCAGGAATCGCCGGCATCATGACGGCGACCGAACGGCTGGCTCTTGGCGGCGCCGGCGCACCGATAGGTGTTGTCACCATTGTCGTGGCCGTCGTGGCTGGCCTGCTGCTGCGCTACTGGCACCGCCACGAACGATTTCAGAATCTGCGTCTCCGCGACTTTATCGGGCTTGGCGTGGTGACGAGCGGGATCACCATCGGCCTGGTGGCGCTTGTTCCCGGCATCGCAGTATCCGGCACATGGGGCGTGATCGCCCTTCCCTATGTGGCGGTGCTGACCCTGGTCACGGCGGTGCTGGGCCTGGTGCTGCAGGAAGTGGCGGTGGTGCGTGACATCGAAGGTGCCGCTGTGGAGAACAGGCAGCGATTCGAGCGCCTGTTCCAGCACGCCTCGGTTGCCATCTGGGAGGAGGACTTTTCAGAACTCTTGCGCAAATTGAAGACCCTGCGCGCGGCCGGCGTGACCGATCTGCGAAGTCACCTTGCCAGCCACCCTGACGTCGTCAGGACGATGACGGCTGCGATCCGTGTCAAGAGCACGAATGCCGCGTGTGTCACGCTTTTTCGTGCCGCCTCGCAGCGTGATCTTGTGCAGGGGATCGATCGGACATGGGGGGACGGTGCAGACCAGGTCTTCATTGACGCGCTTTGCGCAATCTGGAACGACGAGCCGACCTTTGTGTCAGCGGCAAATTTTCGCGCACTGGACGGGCACCCGATCCGCGCCGTCATCTCCTATCCAGTCCCGAAGACGGAAGAGGCTGCGCGCCTGGTCCCCGTTAGCATTGTCGACGTGACCGGGCGTTACGAGACTCAGCAACAGCTGATCGCAGAACAGAAGAGATTGCAGGAGATCGTCTGGGCCACAAATGCCGGTACCTGGGAATGGAATGTCCAGACCGGGGAAACGCATGTCAACGATCAATGGTCCGGGACCATTGGTTACACGCCGGACGAATTGAAGCCGCTTAGCCGCGCGGCATGGCGAAAGCTGTATCACCCCGAGGACCTGGAAAAGTCAGAGAGTCTGATGGAACAGGCGTTGTCAGGCCAGGTGCCGCACTATGAGTTCGAGGCCCGGATGCGCCACAAGCAAGGCCACTGGCTGTGGGTTGCAGACCGGGGAATGGTCGTCGAGAGGAGCGAAAATGGCGAACCCCGACGCATGTCCGGTATCACCATCAACATCCATGAAAGAAAGAGAACCGAGGCGCGGCTCTCCCGCATGGTCGCCGTGCGGTCGGCCGCCCTTCGCGCGCAAGGTGATTTCCTGGTGGCCGCGACCGAGGAGGAAATTTTTCGCGATGTCTGCGAAAACCTGGTTCGTGCCCGCGATTACGCGCTGGTCTGGATCGGCGTGCCATTGCGCGACAGCGAGCACACGATAAAGCCGATTGCCTGGGCGGGCGTTCATGGCAGCTATGTCGAACAGCTTCATGTCAGTTGGGGCGATGACGAACTTGGCCGAGGGCCCAGTGGCACGGCCGTAAGAACTGCGAGGACACAGATCATGCGGGATATGGCGAACTCTCCCGCCTTCGCACCCTGGGCCAATCTCGCGGAAAGCCACGCGCTGCAGGCTTCGACAGCCGTGCCGGTGATCGGGCGGGACGGCGTCCTAGCGGTGCTGTGCGTCTATAGCACCGCGGTCGACAGCTTCGACGAGGAAGAAGTGAATCTCCTGCAGGAGTTCACGGGGAACATTGCGGCCGCAATCGAGACACTGCGCACCGAGCAGGACAACAAGCGCATCTCCGAGGCCCTCGGCCGTTCGGCGCTAACGGCGGTGAAGGCGATTTCGAAAACGGTCGAAATGAGAGATCCCTATACCGCCGGTCACCAGGAGCGGGTCAGCACGCTCGCCACGGCCATTGCGGCCAGGCTGGGATGGACAGCCGAGCGGATCGAAGGAGTCCGCCTTGGCGCGATCATCCACGATATCGGCAAGATTTACGTGCCTGCGGAAATACTAAGCCGGCCGGGGCGGCTCAGCGTGAACGAGATGGCGATCGTCAAGGCTCATCCCACTGTTGGTGGCGAAATTCTTGACGGCGTCGAGTTCCCCTGGCCGATCCGCGATATGGTTGAACAGCATCATGAGCGGCTCGACGGCAGTGGCTATCCCAAGGGCCTGAAGGGCGATGCGATCATCGAGGAGGCAAAGGTTCTTGCGGTGGCCGATGTGGTGGAGGCTATTTCTTCTCATCGGCCCTATCGCCCAGCGCTGGGTATCGAGGCCGGCCTCGCCGAAATCGAGCGCGGCCGAGGGACTTTCTACGACCCGGCCATCGCCGATGCCTGCATCGCGCTTTTTCGCCAGGACGGATTTCAGTGGGATTCCAAGCAGGGCCACGGTGGTTGAGCGGCTGCCCGATGGGCAGCCTTGCGTCATTCCGTGGTGGG